>JAJZCD010000027.1 GCA_021851735.1 bacterium
CATGAGGTTCCATATCTCTCCGATTAATGCCGTACTGTGTGTAATTTGTAATATGAACCTGTGCTTGATTTTGGCCTACTACTCCGTATTTAAAGCCTGTCGAGTAGTTACCTGCAGCTTCTGCAACCGCAAGCAACGTACCATTACTACCTAATACTTCTCCTAGCCGACCCATCGCAATATATGCTGAATCTATAGCTTTACTGCTCATGTCAGGAACAATGCCATGACGCATTCGCTCCACCGTGTCACGCGTAAAAGCTGTTCCTTCAGAAGCCTTGCATGCTATTAACCCTGCACTTCTAACAAAGACACATTGTTCTCCGTGTGCACCCATTCGAACCAAGAAGGCTTCATGTGTTCGACGTTGTGCTTCCTTCATCTCAAGAAGTTCACTGTCTAGTATACAAGCCGCACTCCACATATCGACCACCATGCCAACTTCACCACCTCCCGTCTGGACGGGAATTGGGTATTCACAACCTTCTTCAGCTGGCACGCCAGTAGTAGGACGAGGATCAATGCAAAGAACAATAGGCCGCCCATTCACATCAACAGTAAATTGGCCATAGTTCAATGGTTGTGTAAAAAAATTTACGCTGCTCTCAACACCAGAAAGGCTATTCGACATACATACTCACCTGTTTTAAAAATATTATTATAACATACTCTATAGATATTACTCTTAGGCAGCTAGTACCTGCACACTACCTAGGGTATAAGCGGCTTGACCCGTCCCTGTTAGTGGCCTGTACCTTGCTCAATAGTGTTGCCCTACAAGCAACAGTTCCCTTGTTTATAACGAGATTAGGCCACCCCAACCCGTGTGCAGTTACGGCACTACCCGCAAGACTAATTCATCTATTGGTTGAGGGTCGTTTACTCTAAGAATAATTCTCCTTACTGGGAATCACGGTACGACACATTCAGACCCCTGACATAAAATTTTTAGCTATTTCATACCGGACTCGGAGTGCTGAGTAGACACTAAATAGTCTGAGTACATTCACTATCACCCCAGCCAACTAACATCCACCGCCTTTTGCTATAAATGGGCGGCAAAGGATATTAGGCCTATTACGCCGCCAATGCAAACTCGTGTATCGTCGCAGGCTTAATGGCATATACGGGCAAATCACCCTTAGTGAGGACGGCAGCAACTGCTAAAGTGTACGCGAGCATACTTTGGAATGCACGGTGCTCAGCTCGTGCATCGTCCGGATGTAAGCCTACAGCTAGTTCTTGCATACGCCACACATCCACACCAAACACGTCGACTTTGCCGTCACTTAAACTATGAATGAGACCTTGGTTCAGGGTCTTTCCTTTTACGTAATTGAGAATGATGCGAGCCTCAAGGTGCATACCGCCAAGTTGCTTGACGATCTTACCGCGATTAATAATAAGTTCCATGACACTGGCACCCTGAAATTCTTGACCGGTAATTTTCTCAGCAAACCGAACATAGTTGTCTAGCACTTCGTGCAAACCTTCCGTCTGAACACCAAGCGCTTCAAACTGACGCACAATGACGTCACCATGCTTAGAAACCCACTCAATCGTTTTTGCCGCCTCATCTATAGCGCCACATCCACATTTACCCGGACTTGCCACATGATCGGCCGTATGAGAGCCAAAATTAATCATTTGTTTAGCCAAAACGTCAATAGCGCTTTGAAACGTTGCCAACAATGTATCGTCAGCGGCACCTGAGCCTACCAGGTCGGCCACAGCCATAGTACAGCCACCACCAAATACCTTTGCGCGGTTCAGTGAACGATGTAATAACTCTCTGCCTCGCATAACTACCTTGGTTATCCGACCATCCCCACAACCGTCATCATCAATCAAGGATCCGTCATCGTCCCGGCTAACATCCACTAGGATTTCAGGCGAGTGTATAGCATGGTCGACACGTGTTATTACATCGACGCCCGCACTCTTGGCTATCACCCTAGCGGAGATTGAGCCTTCGCCGATGCCAAGACCTCCACAAACCTTGCTAATGTCGAAATCCATCACGCTAACGTTCCTTTCCTTTTTTGTAGTGTAACAACGATCATAAGCCACAAAAGCAAAAAATCGACTCTTGGCTATAGAGACGTGATCAGATGCATATTAGAACGACAAAATGATTGTGTGCCACTGTCTCTGCGCTACGCTATAGCACCAGATGTGAGAATTGTCACGAGCCGACAGCATTTTACACCCTATACTTAAACATAGCAAATTTGCTCATTTAGGAGGTGCTCATGGGAATCGACACATCAAACCCACCGGCTAGCTACACAACCGATGAGATACGGCAATATGTAAGCGCTCTGCCCGTGTCTAGCCAGACACCGGATCTGAGTGAGAAAACCGCTCAAGCAGTCCGCTCCGTCCTAAGTGATTTCGATCCCGCATCAGAGAAGCGCTTGCACGCACAGATAGATACCATAACGAAAGAGGTTATCGTTCATCTAGACCAAGATCCTAAGAGTGGTCGCTATGTTATAACAATGAACGAGCTACGCGGTATAATCGCCCAGACAGCATCCAGGGTTTCGAGCCAATGCGCTATTGGTATCGGTCAAGCGTTAAGTCCAACAGCAGTACTTGGCGAACAATTCAAGACACTTATCGATGCCGATGCAGCGCTCAGACTCCCACAGCTCCAGGAAGACACCGATCCCTAGGGATCTAGCTTCCAATACTTCATGGTTCGTAAAAGCCAAGCATTTTAAGCTCAGGCGGATAGCGGTCTCACGTGAGCACAATGCACGAAATACGTTCCTTAGTGCTTCTGGCGACGGCGTCTCAGATTAGCAACCTGCAACCGTACCGCGTGACGATCAACAAGCGACTGGGCACGCTCCAAGCTGACTTCATCTTTTGCTTCGGCCCTGAGCCGCTCTGCGCGCTCCATGGCTACCCGAGCTTCAGCTTCATTGATATCGTCAGCATGGTCAGCTTCGTCAACCAGCACCCGCAGCTTATTGTCGGTCACGTCGATAACCCCTCCGCTTATAGCAAAGAGCTCCCGTTTCGCATCGTTGTCCTTTGGATCCTTCCGCACGGCAATCATACCAATGGTAGCTACGCTCACCAGTGGCATGTGGTCCTGCAATACGCCGATTTCACCGTCTAATGTCGGTAGTATCACTTCGTACACGTCACCATCGAATTTTGTACCGCTTAATGCCACCAACTGAAAATGTATCATCGCGCTGTCTCCTGCCGGCGCACTATGCGATGCAAGGCATCGTGCAGTGGAATCACCGTTTGGTATATCACTATTTAGCTACCTTTGCCGCCTTAACTACGTCCTCAATGGTGCCCTTGAGGTTAAAGGTTGTCTCTGGGATATCGTCATGCTTGCCCTCAAGAATTTCCTTGAACCCTTTGATCGTGTCAGCAATTTTTACATACGCGCCCGGTATGTTAGTAAACTGCTCGGCAACGAACATTGGCTGGCTCAAGAAACGTTGGATGCGACGAGCGCGTCCCACGAGTTGTTTATCTTCTTCGCTCAGTTCTTCCATGCCGAGGATCGCAATAATGTCCTGGAGATCCTTGTAGCGCTGGAGGACGCGCTGCACTTCGCGAGCGACCCGGTAATGCTCCTCGCCAACAATAGCGGGGTCGAGAATATTACTGGTACTGTCGAGTGGGTCAATAGCGGGGTAGATACCGATCTCGGTTAGTGCGCGACTTAATACGATCGTACTGTCCAAGTGTGCAAAGGTCGTTGCAGGCGCAGGATCAGTTAAGTCGTCAGCCGGCACATATACAGCCTGCATGCTGGTAATCGAACCCTCACGGGTACTGGTAATACGTTCCTGTAATTGGCCCATCTCCTCGGCCAAGTTTGGCTGGTATCCTACGGCACTCGGCAACCGACCGAGCAGGGCAGACACCTCAGCGCCGGCCTGTGTGAAACGGAAGATATTGTCGATGAACAGCAACACGTCAGAGCCTTTATCACGAAAGCCTTCGGCGATAGCAAGACCGCTTAAGGCGACACGCAAACGAGCTCCCGGCGGTTCGTTCATCTGTCCGAACACCAGCGAGGTGTTTTTAATAACACCCGACTCTTCCATCTCGTTATACAAGTCATTGCCCTCACGAGTACGCTCACCAACACCAGCGAACACGCTGTAGCCACTGTGGAATTTTGCAATGTTGTTAATAAGCTCCTGAATCAATACCGTCTTACCTACGCCGGCACCACCGAACAAGCCTGCTTTACCACCTTTTGTCATCGGACAAATCAGGTCAATGACCTTCATGCCAGTTTCCATAATCTCAACTGAACCGGATTGATCGATCAGCGGCGGAGGCGTACGGTGAATCGGCGCACGTTTGCTAAATTTATTAGCTTTGCCATCGATCGGCTCGCCAATAACGTTAAACATGCGACCCAACGTTTCTTCGCCAATCGGTACAGAAATAGGCGCGCCAGTGTCAGTTACTTCCGCACCTCGTTCCAGACCATCAGTGCTACCAAGCGAAATAGCGCGAACACTTGATTCGCTCAAATGCTGCGCCACTTCAAGCGTCAGTAGGTGCTCGCCATTACGTACGGTCAGTGCGTTATAAATTGCCGGCAAATTATCCGTAGAGAATTCTATATCTACAACAACGCCTACAACCTGTGTAACGTTACCTGTATTGGTTTTTTGCTTAGTTGTTTGTGCCATTACTTATTCTCCTGTGACTGCGTTATATGAAGCGTGCGATGTATTATGTTGTTGTATATCTCAGCCATTCAGTGCCTCCGCGCCGCCGGTAATCTCCGCTAGTTCCTGGGTAATTGCCGCCTGTCGTGCCGTGTTCAGCTCCAAGGTATAGTCGTCTATCAGGTCTTTGGCGTTATCCGTAGCGTTTTTCATAGCCACCATCCGCATGGCATGCTCGCTAGCAATGCTTTCGAGGAGTGCTTGCCAAACTTGAGCTTCAATTAATCGGGTAGTGATCTGATCAATAACGGTTTCGATGTCCGGCTCGAAATTACTCATAGAAGATGCCGCACGACTAGCAGTCGGCGGCTGAGCAGGCAATAGCCGTTCGCTCGTCGCAGTCTGTGACATCGTCGACAGGAACTTGGTAAACAGTACATATACCTCGTCAGTCTCACCGGCCTTATACTGGCCAAGAATCGTGTTCAACACCGGGCGGATATCGTTCGCGGCAGGCTGATCTCCAAAGCCCGGATACACAGCTTGCAAGTCAATATCATGCACCCGGCGCACAAACTGTGCACCTTTATTCCCAATGGCAATGACGTGGCTCGCCACCTTATCACTACGGTCCTTTTGCACTGCAGTCGTAAGCTGTTTCAGCACATTCGCGTTATATGCACCGGCCAAACCACTACTACTTGTCATGAGTACATACAGCCGGTTTTTTACAGGCCGCTTAGCAAATAATGGTTGACGACCCACTTCAGTAATACCACCAAGACGAGCTAGCAATTCATTTGCAAGCTCGGCATAGTCGCGGCTCGCCTGAGCGTAGTCCTGGGCTCGGCGCAGTTTACTAGCGCTGACCAGCTGCATAGCTTTAGTGATCTGCCGGGTGTTCTTAATAGAACCAATGCGCCGCTTGAGCACTATTGTGCTAGCCATGCATAACCTCCTGAGGTATCACTGCGCCGTATAGCGTACGCCGCACCGCGTGCATTCCAATCATTTATTTCGCCTCTTTCTTGACAGGCTGAATCTCATACTGCTTTGCGATCATGTGTGCAACTTTCATGACTTGTTCATTCTGCTCGTCAGTTGGCTTGCTACCAGTGTTGAGGGCCTCAACCAGCTTCGCGTACTTGGCTTTAAGCTCACGGAGTAGTGCTTCACGGGCCGCTTCAATCTTCTCAAGCGGTACTGCGTCGAACGCACCATTGTTTGCAGCATACAGGACACTGTACATCTCCCATACAGCATAGGGGCTGTACTGCGGCTGCTTAAGCAGCTCGGTCAAACGCTGTCCACGTTCAATCGTGTGTCGCGTTTCAGCGTCCAAATCAGTGGAGAACTGGCTAAATGCAGCCAGTTCACGGAACTGCGCCAAACTGAGCTTCATGCCACCGCCAGCAGCCTTAATGGCCTTAGTCTGGGCGTCACCACCGACGCGCGAAACTGACAGACCTACGGAGATAGCCGGGCGAATACCCTGGTAGAACAAACTCGTCTCCAGGAAAATCTGCCCGTCGGTAATTGAGATAACATTCGTGGGAATGTACGCGCCAATATCACCAGCTTGGGTCTCGATAATCGGCAGGGCAGTTAAGCTACCCGCCCCAAGTTCATCACTCAGTTTTGCGGAACGCTCCAGCAAACGGGAGTGCAAGTAGAACACATCACCAGGGTAAGCTTCGCGGCCCGGTGGACGGCGAAGCAACAGTGACATCTGCCGGTATGCCTGTGCATGCTTGGTAAGGTCATCGTAGACGATAAGCGCATGTTGTTTGTTGTCACGGAAATACTCACCCATCGCACAGCCGGCATACGGTGCCAGATACAGCATTGCAGCTGGATCGCTTGGGCCGGTCGCCACGATAATAGTCTGGTCCATAACGCCCTCACGCTTCAGTCGTTCCTGCAAAGCAGCAACTTTGGACAGCTTCTGGCCAACCGCAACGTACACGTTAATAACACCACTCTTCTGGCGAGCCTGATTAACCATCGTATCGACCGCAATGGCGGTCTTTCCGGTCTGACGATCACCAATGATAAGCTCTCGCTGGCCGCGTCCAATTGGTACCATCGCGTCGATTGCAACCAATCCGGTCATAAGTGGTTCGTGCACATGCTTACGGCCGAGTACACCGGGAGCCGTGCGCTCGACGGGGCTTTTCTGCGTCGTCTTTATAGGATCACCGCCATCAAGCGGGTTTCCCAGCGGATCAACGACGCGGCCGACTAGCTCTGGACCAACTGGCACTTCCAACACCTGGCCGCTCGAACGTACCGTAGCACCAGCTCGGACCTCGGTAGTATCACCTAAAATAACAGCGCCAATCTCATCTTGAGCGAGGTTAAACGCAAATGCGGTCACTTTCTGACCACTCAAGCCATCAATCTCCAGCATTTCGTTATACCCGGCTTTACTCAAGCCATAAATCCAGGCGATACCATCGCCAACACGAGTGACGACGCCTACGTCTTCGATTTCTGGGCGAGCCTTTAGCTCTTCGATAGCCGCCCGGATATCAGCACTTAGATCGGTAATTGATAATTCTGCCACTATATACTCCCTTCGGTCGTCACCGAGCGATTAAGGATTAACGCCGTACGAGTACGGACGTTCATCATACACCGCAAATCTTTAATCGCACTCATGATTTCGACCCCGTTAACTGCTTAAATTTATTCAATTTTGCCTGGACACTCAGATCGAGCTGCTGTTCCGCCAGGCGAATAGCAACACCCCCGACCACTAACGGATCAAGCACCTCTGTAACGACTACACGTGCAGCTTCAGGATACAGCGATCGTACACGCGCCGCTACATCATCCTTAACCGCATCTGACAGCGGATGCGCACTGCGTGCGAGCACCTCAACGTATCCCTGTGCAGCCCAATCGGCTTGTACGTCGCGCAGCAGTGAATCAAGCTCATCGACGCGCCCTTCACTTAGTAGATACGCCGCTACTTCACGCGCGTATGTTTTTGAAGAGCCACGCTTAAGCGTCTGACTCGCTATAGTACGAGCTATCCGTATACGTGGGGTTTTCATTGGACCATCTCCAATAACGACATACCGTATGTCATACTACGCCTGCTGCTCCTTAAGGACGCGGTCGATCAGGCGGGCGTCTTTCTCGGCGTCAACTTTTTCGCCGACCACAGCCTCTGTAGCGTCAGACACCAAGCTAACGATTTGACTCTCCAGCTTCTTTCGGGCGCGCGTCATTTCACTCACCGCGCGTTCTTCGCCTTCTTGAATAATCACCGCCGCCTTCTCCATAGCCTTTTCTTCGGCCTCACGGATTGTCTGACGGGCAGCGTCGTTGGCCTGCGCGATAATACCATCGGCCTCAGCCCGGGCTTGCGCCAAGCCTTCGGCAATTTTAGCCTCTAGCGCGGCCTTGTCTTTCTTCATCTTCTCGCCTAAGGCAACACCTTCTTCGATAGTTTTGCGTCGCTGATCCATAATGTTGATGATCGGCCCGAATGCATAGCGCTTCAATAGCCAGAACGCCAACAAAAACGTGACAAGCTGGATAATAAATGCTTTGCCATCAATGCCCAGTGCACCTGCTCCAGGACTGCTCTTCGCAAAAGTAGTTAACATAGTAACCATGGTATATCCCCACTATTTTACGAAGAACGTTGAAGCGAATGCGAGGAGGCCGTATACCTCTATAAGGCCAACAAACACCAACGCTTGTCCCAAATACTTCGATGCCTCTGGGTTACGTCCGACTGCTGATAGATAGTTTGCGCCAACCAGGCCAATACCGATGGTTGGGCCGATAAAACCGCCGCCAATCATAATGCCGTGGGCGATTGTTTGCATCGCTTCCGGTGAAGTAACGGTTGCTATTACTGGTAACATGTACTGTTTCTCCTTATTTTACTAATATTTTTCCGTCACGATCGAAGTCGAGACATCTTCTTATGGTCACGAAGATCGCTCTGTTCGACCGCGACATAATCACCGTTATCCGCGGACTCCTTGAGGAGCAGCCTCTACTGTCCCTATTGTTTCAGTTGGCTCTTCTTCGGTCAAGTCATGGTTATGCGCGCTATTAACGGTTATAGCCAGATAATTGACCGCCAGGATAACAAAAATATATGCTTGCAAGATACAAACCCCGAACTCCAGCAAAGTAAATGGCAGCGCCGTAATTGGCGCTAGCACGCTCACGGGCGCCAGCAAACTACCGAGGTAGGCAAAGACTACAATGACAATATCACCGATAGTAATATTTAAGAACAAACGAAGTGCCAGGCTCAGCGCACGAGTTAGGTCAGTGAGCATCTCTATTAAGCCGATAGCAAAATATAACGGGTTAAACGGACTCCCCATAAAGAAATGCCGGAGATATTTGCCAATACCGCCAACCTCACGGACCGAAGCAACATACACTAGTACCATAGTAACGAGACCTAGGACAAGTGTCGTATTAAGATCCGCTGTCATAGGGCGCAGCAATGGATGACCATGCACGAGAAGGCTATCACCTACGCCGGGGATCAGTTCTGACCAGTTGTTGAATAGAATGAAGAAAAATAGCGTTACGAAGAATGGCACATACTTGCGTCCGACTGCTTTATCATCAAATGCACCGGTTACCATATCAGTCACAAAGCTCACGCCCGCTTCAACGTACTGTATGAACCCCCCCTTGGGGCGTATCGTCACTTTGCGTGCAACATAGGCAAGCAGCACAATGCTTAGGCCGCATATAATCCATCCTAATAAAATGGCATTTGTAATAGGTACGCCGGCAATCGTAAAGTCTGTGCCCGGTGCTACGTTCACGCTTGGCGCGCTCACCGCGAATTGGCTTGTTACTCCACTCAACATTATTCGTCATCCTCTTCGTATGATTTCTGTATAGCCCGCTTTTGCGCCGCCGTCAACTTCGGCACAGGGATACGGTTCGCTGCCTGTACTGCCTGGCGTATTACAACAACAGAGCCTACCAATGCTACAGCCAGACCGACCAGTGTGCCCGCCGGTGCTGTACCGAGCTTCTTGTCTAGCATAGCGCCACTTATCACCGGTATCAATACCACGAGGGCTAACTGCCAACTCATAGTAGCGGCAGCTACCAGTAGGACACGACGAGAATCATCGTTTTTTTGTGTTGTCGAAGAGGAAGGTGCGGCAACACCCTTTGTAAAAGTCGGCGCCGGAGTCGCTGGCTTGAGTGATCTACTCATTATTAATTTTCAGTATACCATCTCTGTTATTTTGCCGCAAGGCAATTGGGAGCAGATTCACATAACGCTTCTTACGTATGACGCATTCTTTTGCTATATTATATATAGTATTAACAATACGAACCCATACGCTACATATGCAAAGAGAGGATAGCACAATGACCCAAACAAAACCTGTTATCGTATACGGCGCCGAATGGTGCGCATACTGCCACGTCGCTATGCAATATTTCGATAAAAAAGGCGTGCAGTATGAATATCGCGACGTCGATTCAAATCGCGAATGGCTCAATGAATCTATAGAAAAATCCGGGCAAACTGGTATACCGGTACTCGACTTCGGCAACGGCAAGGTAGTTGTGGGCTTCGACCGGCCGCGTATTGATGCTGCGCTAGATGGTGTGAAATAGCACACAGGATACTTCGAGTCCAAACCTTACGGAAAGATATCTGGCACTTGTACTGTGAGATCTGTTAGCTGCAATAGCTACTGAAACGACTCAAAATGCACACAATTGATGAACTCTAGAGGGAGTTCTCTTACGTACGGCTTGCTATGTAGGCATGTATGGCGGCGCGATCCGGCGCCAGAAGGTTGAAATTATCTAGTTCTTCAATAGTGACCCAGTGGTACTCATCATGTTCGTCGCTTAATTGTACGTCTTGTATACTTGTCTTACACACTACAAATATAGCAACAATGTGGCGCTTGACCTCCTTGATAACGGGCCACCACTCACCAACATGCACGGGATACAGTGGTTCAAAATCCGTGATCCCAGTCTCCTCTTCAACTTCACGCTTAAGAGCGTCAGGAAAGGCCTCTTCTGGATTGATGCGACCTCCTGCGGCGCCATGATAGAGTCCGGCATTTGTACCTTCTTCATATGACTCACCAGCTTCCCGCATAATAAGCACCTTACCTTCAGGGTTTACTATGATAGCTTTTGCTGCTACCTGCAGCATAGGCACTTTCTTATCACTCATATTTTTCCTCCTGCTATCGTATAAATGACCACGTAATGACAGAACTATGGAGCTGCGGTGTCTCTGTGTCTACTAAGTCGTCTTACTAGGTTCACTGGATAAACGTATTGTGTCACGTAAGGCTTTTGCGTTCAATCTGCTACGTTGCTTAAGTAGTCTGTTTTTGTTCTCTGAATCGTGGCCAGTGCCAAAAACCATACCCACTGTTTATACGACTCTCTGTGGGCGCCTATAGAGAACACAACGTAACTACCAACAATTGCACACTTCCGCATTGTCTGTAATACTCTAAAGCACATGGCGTTTGAGGATTTCGAAACCAAAGAGTCGGTGGTAGTGGTGTACACCGGAGAAGGCAAGGGCAAGACAAGTGCTAGCGTCGGTTTATTAGCGCGCGCCCTCGGTAACCGGTGGAACGTTGCATTCGTACAATTTATTAAATATTGGGGAGTAGGTGAGCACGTATTTATACGTGACATCATGCCACTGTTTAAGGATCAGCTCTTATTTTACAAGGGAGGCAAGGGTTTTTATGGAGCACCCGATGAGCTGTCCGCCCAACAGGTAACACCCGAACAACACCAACAGGCCGCCCAGGAGACCTACCAAGTCGCCCTGGACGCTGCTAAAAGCGGCAAATACAACCTAGTAATCTGCGACGAGATTAACAATGCCGCACATGACGGCCTCATACGCCACGAACAGCTGAAAGATCTCCTAAAAGCCCGCAGTCCCAAAACCAGCTTATGCCTCACCGGACGCGACTTTCCTAGTGAGTTGTTAGACTATGTCGACATTGCTACAAATATGACCAAGATCAAGCATCATTTTGATGATAAGTTTTTAGCCAACAAAGGCATCGATTTTTAAGTACCTACGCTCTACTGAAGCAAACCCCAACATGGAGCAGTGCGATACCGCATATACCGCTAGTTATTGCTTAACAGGTTTTCTGCCAAAAAGTCGGGCCAGAAATTCACTAATATTGTAATAGGGCATCCCCACAAAAATCGGCACGATGAACAGCCAGCAGAGGGGCCATGTTCGTATGTCATGCGTACGAAGGGCGCGCGGCCACAACTGCATGTACGCTAGAGCCGCGCGCTGTCCTGCATAGGCCGGACGCAACTCTACGTTCATTTTGGTGTGCCGGTCATACACAATACGGTAGCCCTTTCGGGATAAGTGAATCGACACATCAAGATCTTCATGTAAATCACGCAAACAACACACCTGGTTACGAATAGCTAGCCAGGCTGGCCGGGTCAAGGCCATGCTCGACCCCCATAGAGTCGGGTGGCCCGTGAGCAAACGATTCACCCAGAATGCCATACCGTTATACGCATAGCTCACTAGATGCGGCAGACGCACGTTATAGAACAGCGCGCCGCTCGTCCAGGCCGTCTGGGCGGCATCCGGCCGGGCAAAGTAATCAGCAATTCGCGCAGTCCAATCGGTTGGCATAATCGCATCGACATCAATCCGGGCAACTATGTCTCCCGTTGCAGTATCAAAACCAGTTGTTTGCGCGAATGCCCGGCCACGGCGCGGCTCGGAGACCACGTTTACGAATGGGTATTGCCGCGCGATTGCGGCTGTTTTGTCAGTAGACCCATTATCTACGACGATCACCTCATACGGCTCGTATACCTGGGCGGCTACGGAATCCAAACAACGAGCAATATAGCGCTCCTCGTTATATGCGGGTATGATAATACTAATGCGTAATTCGCTCACTAAACGTATATTGTATGTCACAAACTCATAATTTTCTGCAGCTTACACACAAGAATAGCAAGCCAGGCCAAAACCATGCAACACGAGCCTATGTACCGTTTGCTTTGTTTCAACTACCGCTCCACGTGGTTACACACTACTGGCACGGGGGTTGGTGGCACAAAACAGTCACCGTCGCCGTAGTTATTGCTTTGTTATGTGGCAGCAGCATGTACGGCATCGCACTCTGGTATCAGCATGAGCAAAAGGGTAAACCAACCACACTAGGCGTCACGTTTATCGCTAATTACGCACGCTATCTTGGGCTAAACCCGCACCAAGCATTTTTGGCAGTCCTGAACGATTTGCAGGTAAAGCACTTGCGGCTAGTCAGCTACTGGAATGACATAGAACCCACGCCGGGACACTACAATTTCAGCGAGCTGGACTGGGAGATGCAGCAAGCCGCCGCCCACGGTGCCAAAGTCAGCCTTGCGATCGGGTTGCGTCAACCACGTTGGCCAGAGTGCCATCCACCGTCCTGGGTCAACACCAGCAAGCCTGAGAGTACATGGAAACCGCAACTTGAGCAGTACATGACCGCAGTCATAAACCGCTATAAGCACAGCCCGGCATTACAGAGCTACCAGTTGGAGAACGAGTATTTCAATTCTTTCGGTGAATGCAGCAATTACAGCCGTGCCCGGCTTAGCAGTGAGTTTGCGCTCGTCAAACGACTTGACCCTAATCATCCGGTTATCATGAGCCGCAGTAATAACTACGCAGGTCTCTCATTACGCAAACCGCTGCCAGATATTGTCGGCATTTCAATTTACCGCCATGTCTGGAACACGGTGGTGTGGCATCGCTACGTAACATACCCGTTTCCGAGTTGGTATTACGCCTTCCTGGCCGGGGCAGAGCAATTAGCCACCGGCAAACCGTCAATCATCCATGAGCTGCAAGCTGAACCATGGCCACCGAACGGGCAGGGCATACTCAATACGAGCCTCGCTGAACAAGACAAGACGTTTAACGACAAAATCCTTAAGGCGAATGTGAAATTCGCCGAGCAAACTGGTGTAAAGACGATCTACCTATGGGGCGCTGAATACTGGTATTACCGCATGAAAACACTGCATGAACCATCCGTTTGGAATACGGCAAAACAGATATTTACGCACCCTCAATAGCGTATCGTGTAGCCATAGTCGTATGCCGATATGGCCGCCAAACCGAACATACGCCCAGGCTAACAACACCCCTGATGGACGAAGAGCACGTCAGGAGGGTACAATAGAGCCATTATGGCCAAAAAGAAAGCGCCCGCCCGCGGCACTATCCAAAACCGACGCGCCCGGTTCGACTACGAACTAGGTGATTCTTTAGTGGTAGGACTGGCGCTGACCGGCCCGGAAGTCAAGTCTTTGCGCATGGGACACGGCCAGCTAAGCGGTGCCTATGTAACCGTTAAAGACGGTGAGCTGTATCTATTCAATGCCACCATTAACGGTACACACGGCGTGCCGGTGTCTGAGCAGGACCAAGCTCGTACTCGCAAACTCCTTGCCAAGCGTCGTGAAATAGATACACTCATCGCTGCTAAACAACAAGGGCGTACCATCGTACCGTTGGCACTACTTACGCAAGGCCGATACGTCAAACTCCGCATAGCTGTCGGAAAAGGCAAAAAGCAATACGATAAACGTCAAACGCTCAAAAAGCGTGACGAGGAGCGTCAGGCCAGAGCGGCAGCAAAACAACGGTAAATACACAACTTAGCATACAGAAAACTGCCCCCAAAACCCCGCCATGGTATACTAGATATGCAAAAGGGGAGGTTTAAAAGCACATTCATGCGTCGTTTACGAGTTGCAATCATAGCCCCGCCATGGCTTAAGATCCCATGCCAAGGCTACGGTGGCATAGAAGCAGTGCTGCAAAGTCTGATACGAGAACTTGTGCAGCTCAACGTTGATGTAGAGGTATTTGGAGTGGGTAAACGTACCCTATACGGCGCCAAAGTACACAACGTAACAAAGACAGAACAATTCCCGCACATTTTAAAACCAATGTACGACTTTGCGCTGCCACCGGCATGCGCACACGTCCTTAACGCTTTACACATGATTCGTGAGGATGGAAAATTCGACATTATACATGACCACAACTACTTTATAGGCCCGGCATTATTATCATACGCAGCTGGCACCAAAGGTATTCCACCGGCAGTTCACACACTACACGGGCCGCCACTCGTCACAAACCACATGGTAGAGGACGGCCTGCCTGACAACCGCGTATTCTGGCGTTCACTAGCCGGCAAGCATCAATGTTACATTGCGCCTATATCTGACGCCATGCGCCGTACCATACCATCAGAGCTTGATAACAACGTAGTCGATACGGTACATAACGCAATAGAAGTTAACGATTTTCCGTTCAAGGATAGAAGCCAGAAGAAGAACTATTTCATAACACTTGCTCGATTCGCGGAAGAGAAGGGTGAAGATATTGCTGCACGGATATGCGCCCGGAGAGGATACCGGCTGCGCATGGCAGGCACCGTCGCCACTATTGCCACGCCACGAAAACTACTGCTCGAACTTGCGAACCCAGTCAGCCGCTACCGCAACGACCGTGACTTCCGCTACTACAGCGAAAAAGTACTGCCGCACATACTCCGTAATCCGAGAATCACATATTCTGGCAATGTCAGCGGCAAGAAGAAAATGAAGTTTATTTCTGAAGCCAAAGCATTGCTATTCCCCATCAAATGGGAAGAACCGTTCGGCATGTCGGTCATAGAAGCATTAGCATGCGGTACGCCCGTAGTTGCAATGCGGCATGGCGCAATGCCCGAAATTATCGAGCACGGCGTCACCGGTTTCTTAGCCGACGATGAGAACGAATTTGCAAGCTACATGAAACGCGTAGGCGAAATAGACCCGGCAGCATGCCGCGCTTCCGTAGAGAAGAAATTCTCAGCGCGCACCATGGCTGAACGGTACCTAGAACGATACCATACAATCATACAGCTTCAGCATCGCCACGCAGCAAAATAACGGGGTGTCTATGCTACTATGAGTAGCATGGAAACATTAGCGGATTGGCAGCAACTAGACCTTGAAGACCGTCAGGCAAGGTTACGCA
>JAJZCD010000028.1 GCA_021851735.1 bacterium
ATCTTGATTTGAGTAGCGTCACATGAGGCAGTGACACCGTGAAATCCTGGTTTTCTTGGTACAATGCGTGCCGCAAACCATCTAAGCCGAGGATGTCTGCCATAGCTATAACGGCCGTTTGCATCTCACCAGCATCATTAGGCTTACGGCAAACGTACACTTGACCTGTAAGGCCGCTGAACTTCACTGGTTCGATTGCGAGCTGCCGCCGTACAATATCGACTATGCGTTCTTCGATTCCCGCGCGACCCGCAGCAAGCTTCCGGGCCGCCACAAGTGAACAGTGGAATGTGCGTTTTGGTGTTAATTGTATACCCTCGAACTCCAGTGGGTTTACGGTAAGCTCCGGGAGCTGCAACATAATATACCCCTTCGTATTGGGGTCATATACGACATCAGGCGCTAGCTGTACTTGCATATACACAGCAGTATACAAAGGAAATCCGCAGCAGCATACCAATATGCGCTATAATCATAAGCATTGTGGCAGCGAATATCACTATAGATAAGCTCTCAAAGCGCTATGCGCACGCATCCACATACGCGCTGCACAATCTCAGTCTGTCTATCAACGCAGGAGAAGTGTACGGCTTTTTAGGAGCTAACGGCGCCGGCAAGAGTACGACCATCCGTACGCTTCTCAACTTTATACAGCCAACCAAGGGTACAGCCACCATCATGGGACACGATATCCTCACGAGCAGCGCGGCGGCACGGCGGCACGTCGGCTATCTGGCAGGTGAGATCGCGCTCTACGGCAAAATGACCGGCCAACAGTTCTTAGACTATATGTCCGGTTTGCAACCACTCAAACATCCAGACTACTTACCCAAACTCGCCGAACGCTTTCAGGCGCAGTTGGACGAACCGATTAAGACGCTCTCAAAAGGTAATCGTCAGAAGATCGGCCTACTGCAAGCCTTCATGCACGAACCGGAAGTAATAATTCTGGATGAACCTACCTCAGGACTCGATCCGCTCATGCAAGAGGCGTTCTTTACCTTGGTACGTGAAGTTACTGAGCGTGGCGCTAGCGTCTTTGCCAGCAGCCACAACTTTGCTGAAGTACAACGTATGTGCGACCGCGTCGGTTTTATACGCGAAGGCAAGCTTATTGCCGAGCAAACCTTGGCGGACCTGGCGCAAAAAGCAACACACACATTCGTTATTACGTTCACCGACCCGGTGCCACTTACCGCCTTACAGCATATTACCCATGCGGAAGTGACCGCGCATACCGATCATAGCGCTACCATTTCCATGACCGGTGAGCTCACACCGCTGTTCGCCATACTGGCGAAGCATCATGTCACCCGCATGGAGCAGCAAGAAGTCAACCTGGAACAAGAATTTCTACGTTTTTACGGCAAGGAGCAATCATGATTCCTATCATCCGCCAAGAGCTGTGGCAACGGAAATGGTACAGCTTCTTTTGGATTATCGGCGTAGCCGCCTTTATAGCGCTGGTTATTGGAGTTTACCCGGCGTTCCGACACCAGTCCGCCCAGCTGAATAAGTCGCTCAACCAACTCCCGGCCGCCGTTAAATCTCTTGCCGCTGACACCAACGAGAACCTTTTGTCTCCTGTCGGCTATATGAGCTCCAACGTATACTACTTGATGCTTCCTATCTTGTACGGCATTGTCGCTATCGGGCTTGGTGGTTCAATACTAGCCCGTGACGAGCAAAACCACACACTTGAGCTGCTTCTCAGCAGACCGGTCTCGCGTACCAAAGTTCTAGCCGCGAAGGCACTGGCCGGTATTACGATTCTCGCCATGATTGCTGCCGGCACTATACTAGCAACCGTAGTACTTGCATGGCTTACCAACTTAGGGCTCTCGCTGTGGCATCTTACGCTTGCAACGATTATGGCCGCGCTTATGGCGCTGGTGTTTGGAGCCCTAGCGTTTACGCTTACTGCTATTGGACATAGCGCACGGATAGCCAGTGTTGGCGTCAGCGTCCTACTATTAGTGGCGAGCTACCTATTCACATCGCTGGCCGGTACCGTCCACTGGTTGAAATGGCCATCCACACTCCTCCCGTATCACTATTACCATCCGTCACCGATTATGGACGGCAGTTTCACGGGTAAAGCGGCGCTTGGCATGCTCGGCGTTATTGTCATATTTGCACTAATTGCAGTACTCACGTTCCGTCATCGCGATATCGACTAGCTGTAGCAAATCTGGCTACCGGTCCATATGCCCCGGTGCATGGTTGATAAGTTCGGCAATGTGGTTTCTCACGAATGCGGCTTCCTCGGCAAACATGGCATCAGAGACCGTCGCAATAGACAGCCAGGCGCTTTCTTCATCGACCACCCCTTCTGTCTTGCCGACACTACACATCAGGAATAACTCAATGGTCTTCTCTACTTCTTCACCGGTGTCTTCCGTCGACATGCGAACTACCTTTCCTAAGTAGCCGGCTACCTCGGCAATTACACCCGTCTCTTCGCGGACTTCACGGATGGCAGCCTCTTGCAGAGACTCACCATCCTTCACGTGTCCTTTAGGAAAGGTCCAGCGTCCGGTTTCATGCCGAACAAGCAGCATAGTATGTCCATCCACTAGTACGCCGCCAGCACTCACGACTTTTCTCATACTCTCAGTATAGCAATGTCCTACTGCACAATCTGCTCCCATGGCACACCTGACTTACCAAAATGGCCGTATGCGCTGGTTTGACCGTAGATTGGACGTGCTAAATCAAGCGTATCGATAATACCCCGTACGGACGTATCTATCAGCTTATCCATGTACGCATATAGTTTTTCATATGGTGCCTTGGCCGTACCGAATGTCTCAATAGTTTGCATTAGTGGCCTCGGTTGCCCGATAACATAGGCTAGCCCGACTTCACATCTATCCGCCAGGCCTACGGCAACAATATTTTTCGCTATATAGCGGGCCGCATACGCTCCGGAACGATCCACCTTACTTGGATCCTTACCGCTGAATGCACCGCCGCCAACGCGGGCATACCCACCGTACGTGTCAACCACGATTTTACGTCCGGTAAGGCCGGCATCACTAGCCGGACCCGGAATATACCATAGGCCGGTTCCGTTCACCACGATATCCTTGTCGACAGGCAACGCAAGGCCGTACCGCTCTAGTACCGGCTTAAACACCTGTCGAATGGTGTCGGTGCGTACTTGCGTAACCGGTACGTGTTCGTCATGCGCCACTGCCGCAACCAGTCTTTCGACCGCAACCGGCTTGTCTCCTTCATAGCGTACGGTTACCTGCGCCTTGCCGTCAGGTCGCAACCAAGTAAGCTTGCCTCGTTCGCGTGCCTCATCAATACGGCGTGTAAGGGCGTGAGCCAGCGTGATCGGCAACGGCATGAACTCCGGTGTTTCTCGGCAGGCGTACCCGAACATCATGCCTTGATCACCCGCACCGTCTTGGTCGGCACCAATGGCGATCTCCGGAGACTGTTCGTGAATGTAGTTAGAAAAATGCGACGCTGATGAGAATCCCCATTCCGGGTTTATATACCCGAGTGCTGTAATTTTCTGCCGTGCCACCATTTCATAGTCAACCGTGGCGGTCGTCTTTACTTCGCCGAACAAACATATCTGGTTCGCCCCGACTACGGTTTCAACACCGATATGGGCGTGCGGATCCTGTGCCAGTACGGCATCTACGATTGCATCGCTTACGGCGTCAGCCATTTTGTCCGGATGTCCGGCGCATACTGATTCACTCGTAAACAAGCGTCCCTGATCAGTTTTTGCCATAAAAAAATATCCTCTCTGCCTACTGGAATCAAAGGGGATATTGTATTAAGACGAATATCTTCCTCGCTTTCGTTCAGCGGGCTAGATGGAGCACCTTATGGCTGCTTACACCCCAGGTTGCTGGCAGGTCATGGAGCTAGGTCTCTCGCTGCTCTCTGTATATTTCTAATGATTAAGCTTCTCTAGCTTAGCATGGTTTGGCCTAAGTACAAATGGTATGCTCGCCACCCATATGCAGCTCAAGGTAATGTAGTAGCGCTGTGCCCAGTATCCGGGACCGCCGGTGATATAGAAGATACCTGAAATAATTGCAAACAACGTACCGCCAATACCGATCACATAGATCCATGTTTGCCACTGAGGGCTATTTTTATGTACGTGTACCGCGCTTGCTACAAGTGTGCCGATCAGGGCCACGGAGCCGGTTAAATCGAAGATACCATGCACGATAAGCTCAGGGTTATGCAGTACCGGGCCACACACCTCTTCAGAAGGTAGACAGTGCATCGGGAATGCAGCGTCAAGCGCCCCGCAGATACCGTACAGGGCCAATAGGAGCATCGCTATACGAGCCCAGCTGGTCAGACGGTACATACGTATCAATATGCCAACGCCCGCTACCAATAAGGCTCCGCTAACTATATCTCCCCATATAAACACCCAGTTATATGGCTGCCCGATGGCGCCTAGCTCACTTGCCAGGCCCGTACGGCTTGCTACCGGATTAAGCCAAAAACCAAGCGGCCAACTGCAGTACAAGATTGCTGACGCGGTTACAAGTCCGGCGGCTACTGTAAACAGCCGATTATCTCGGCGCTTTTCATGCATATTTACTTAGTATACGCCCTGGAATATGAAGCTAGCCTGAAGGAGCTGGTTGCAGAAAAATACTTTTCGAAGATCAGCCCCGAAATTAGGAATATAGTAGGACACTTCGCATAAACACCTTGGCATGAAACAGTTATTCCATCAACGCTTGGGGTGAATTAGCAGTCTGGTCAGGCCACCGAAGATACCAACCCAGCTGGGAGGGCCATCCCACCGGTTTGTTACGTTCTGTTACCGGCGCAAGCCCTAGCCTTTCATATCTAATACGGTCATAAATACGGCGTCCCTCGTCATCAATAGTCGAATAGGTCACATAGTCGGCTTCGGGCCACTCACTCACCGTCGCTTCCGTAATGTCTTCCTCTTCGCCTGGCGCTTCCCCCATCCAATAAGTTCTTCCCACCGCGACTATCGTTATTAGCCGAACATATTCTCTTTGTTTCTCAGTGCTTGGTATTACCAGTTCAACCTGGTCTCCCATTGCCAGGTTGCCGAGGTATCCAAGACATATGTCCTCAAGTTGCTCAGGAGCAACTTGTCGATCATCGTATCGTGGCGGACCGTCAGTTAGAGACCTCAACTGACCCATGGCATCACTTATCCCAGGCATATCATCTCCTTTTAGTTCATAGTGTGCCACCATTATACTAGAGCACCCACTCCACATCTAGCTCCACGATATGGACGTTTGGATATGATTCAAGATCATAAAATGTTTTGGGGTCAAGATTTCGCTTGGCGCACTCAATCATACGGCCGACACCGGCGTGGCTGACGAGGAGAGTATTGCCTGGCTCGTCCTTGTGCTCTTTCAGGAATGCCATAACCCTATCCCTAAAGTGATTAGCATCTTCCGCACTATCAGCCGAGACTAGCTCATAAGAAGTGACTCGATACTCAGGCGTTCCTGTTAACGAGCCCATGTCGTATTCTACAATCCGATCATCATACTCAATTTTAGAAGTGTCAAAACCAATTATTTTTGCAACTTCTTCGACCGTTTGATGCGTTCGGATCAATTTCGACGCAATGATGCGATCAAAATGCTTGTCGAGAAGCTCTTGAGCTGCCGCTCTTGCCTGCATAACACCCGTTTCAGACAGTGGAGAGTCATCTTTTTGCCCAGCAAACAATCCTGCAACATTCGCCTCGCTCTCACCGTGACGTTAAAAGTAAATCATACATCCAGTATAACAAAACCAGCCACTACAAGCCTGCGTGTCCTCTTATGGTTATTCATGCGCACCTTAAATTGTGCATATATACAGCAAAGATCGTAATAAGATGTTTTTAAAACCTGGCCTAATTATCTGCGAACTGCGAATCGCTTCTTATTGCTTTTAGCTAAAAAACTCCCTTAAGCCGTCCTGAATCTCTCTTCGGATAACTTCGTCCTCTTGTGACTTGGGGACCATCTTATATGTTTCAGCAAGAAATCCCTCAAGATGAGAACGTTCAAACAACACTATTGCAGGAGTGCCATTTGGATCTTCTTCCTTAGTAGGCAACAATGTTATCTTAGTCTTTCTATTATCACCATCTAAAGGACCCACTAAAACGCCTCCCACTCCTGCTTGACCACAAAGACCATCAGCCAACAGATCACGACCAAACGTCCAAGGAACCGCGTCACTATCCCCTCCTGGCAAAAATCTGAAAGTTACCGCATATGGTTCTTTCGGGTTAAATTGGAGTTTGACATGAAGCGCCACTATACTATTTTCTGGACCCAATAGATGAGCAACGGTCAAATCATATATCTCCGTACTGTTATTTGGGTCACGACCGGGATACGATTCAGTCATACTGAGTACTACTCTGTTACCTATTTACATTTTTAATCAAGTTACGAAATAATCTGAGCATTTGCTAAAGGCTAAAGCCAAAACTGCAAATATACTATTAGTGCCTGAGCTTGATAAGAGCCTCATTTTCTACTTGGTTCGCATCAGATGATCACGCTAAGTCCTACAATTATTCATGCTTACTGTTTGCGTAGTCTTCAGCCGCCTGAATCCCGACACGTACAGCAAGCCAGTAGTCGGGCTCGCCGGTAAATGAGCCACCCCATGCAGTTAAGACATCACGCCCAAAGCGCGCGAGTCTTTCTCGTAGGGGCAGCATCTCACGGTCTGGAATTCCACCGTTGTTAGGTTCAGAAGGTTTATCCATTATAATACTATAACACCTAAATAATTTTTTGTCGACTTTTGCTCCCTGCATTCCTAGGTTCATCTCAGCGTTGGAGACCGCTGGACTCGGAAATGTCACAATTGAATGGATACCACCATTTCCGTATGCTAGCGCAGCTCTTCTGGAACATACATTACAACCGTAAAGATCATTCGTGGCTTTCAATAGCTTGACATCACAATAGTTTACCTACTATACTATTTATGAGCTAAACTTATGGGAACGCGTGCACAATACCTTCAAGACCTATTTACGACAGCAGCGCTGACACAGCGAATGATGCATTCTTGCATGCAGCATACGTTTGAAGAAGTCGGCATTGCTCCGTCGCAGATGCACTTGCTTGAAGTCATTGAGCACGGCGAGCCAACAAGCTTAAAGCAACTGGCGAGCGATATGCATTTAACACCGGGCGCAATTACACAGCTCGTCGATGGGTTGGTTGCACCGGGCTATCTGCAGCGGACGCCGAGCCGCGAGGATAGACGTGTCACAACGGTTGCGTTGACCGAAGCGGGGGCTGAGAAAATCAAGCTTTTGAAGCGTAAAAAGCGTGCCCTGCTGAGTGAAGCGGTTGCGGACTTGGACGACAACGAATTACAGATCTTCCTCCGCGTCCAGCAAAAGTTGCTAGCGTATCTAGAGACAAATTGTCTACAAATAAAGAAATAGAAGGAGAACCCACACGGTGAATATACTGTCTTTGTTAGTGCGGAAAAAAGTACATGCTCATGACGCAACTGCTGTTGCGCACCCTGCCGATACAGAAGGCGAACGCAGCCATTCTGAAATTATGTTCGTAATCGTAGCGCTTATGCTGGCTATGCTACTAGCGGCACTCGATCAAACGATTGTCAGTACTGCGCTGCCCCGTATCGCTACAGACCTAAACGGACTTAATAAACTTTCCTGGGTCGTAACAGCTTACCTGATCACCAGCGCCGTTTCCACCCCGCTCTATGGTAAGATCAGCGACCAGCTAGGAAGAAAAAAGATCTTCCAGGCCGCCATTATTATCTTCCTGGTCGGATCGGCTCTCTGTGGGCTATCACAGAACATGGACCAGCTTATTATCTTCCGCGCCCTGCAAGGCTTGGGTGCCGGCGGCTTGATGTCGTTAGTACTTGCTATAGTCGGTGACATCATCTCACCGCGCGAACGTGGTAAGTACCAGGGTTACTTCGGCGGCGTATGGGCAGTATCAAGCATTATTGGCCCACTGCTCGGCGGTCTATTTACTGATTCATTGAGCTGGCGATGGATTTTCTATATCAACCTGCCACTCGGAGTTATTGCCCTGGCGGTCATTGCAGCTCGCTTACACCTGCCACAACGTAAAATTGAACACCGTATTGACTTCTTAGGCGCGGCATTGCTTGGCGCAAGCGTCGTGTGTCTGCTCTTGCTAACCGTGCTAGGCGGTGCGACTTATGCCTGGAATAGCGCCCCGATTTACGCCCTGGGCGGCGGCGGTATCGCGCTAGCAGCGGCATTTGTATTCTGGGAAACACGAGCCCGGGAACCGATCATTCCGCTTAGGCTGTTCCGCAATGACATCTTTACCGTGTCTTCGCTGTTGTCGTTGCTGTCAGGCGCCGTGATGTTTGGAGCTATGACTTTCATACCAGAGTATCAGCAGATCGTCCGCGGCTACTCGGCCATGAAGTCAGGGTTGCTCATGCTGCCACTCGTTTCCGGCTTGATGATATCTATGATTCCTTCCGGCTGGCTAATATCCAAGCTTGGCAAATACCGCATTTTCCCGATAATCGGGACGGGGGTAACGGCATTCGGACTATGGCTCTTCAGCCATATATCGCTTACCACCAGCCAGTTAATGTTGTCCGTGTGGATGCTTGTACTGGGATTCGGCATTGGTATGTACATGCAGGTTATGACCTTGGCCGTACAGAACTCGATCAAACGAAAAGACATGGGTACGGCAACGTCTGTAGTAACGTTCTTCCGTAGTATGGGCGCCTCATTCGGCACGGCCATCTTCGGCGCCATTCTTACCGCCCGCCTAACGCATTACCTGGTTTCCTACTTGCCCGCCCACGCCGCCTCGCACTTTAACACGAAATCACTGCAACAGGGCATCAGCGGCCTGCAGCATATGCCAGCCGCTATTGTCCATGACGTGCTACTAGCCTTCTCCCACTCGTTCCATGACGTCTTCTTGCTAACCGTACCGTTCGCTATCGTAACCTTCTTCGTAGCCTTCCTGCTACGGGAAACACCCCTTAAAACATCGACCAAAGAGGTTGCTGAAGGTGAGTCGTTCGAAATTCATCACACCGCACAGAAAGAACAAGCGTGAGCAAAGAGCCTATCATTAGGCTCGAGCACGTTACCAAGAAGTTTGGTACAGTTACAGCGGTTAACGATGTCTCGTTTGAGACACGAAGGGGCGAATTATTTGCGCTGCTTGGTCCGAATGGCGCCGGTAAGAGCACAACGATCAAAATGCTGACAACCTTAGTGAAGCCTACAAGCGGCACACTGACACTTGCCGGCCATAACGTCACAAAAGCCCAAGATAAAGCACGCAAGAGTTTCGGTATCGTGTTTCAGGACCCCAGTGTCGACGGCGAACTGACCGCCTACGAGAACATGGAACTCCATGCCGTGCTCTATAGCCTGTCCCGCAAGACTGCGCGGCCGCGTATCGAAGCCCTCCTGCGTCTCGTTGAGCTATGGAACCGACGCGATACGCCGGTTAAAAACTTTTCGGGAGGTATGAAGCGGCGGCTTGAAATTGCTCGAGGCCTGTTGCACCATCCTCACGTCCTATTTCTCGACGAACCGACGCTCGGTCTCGACACACAAACACGCAATTTACTATGGGACTACGTCCAGAAAATGCGTCGCGAAGAGAATATGACGGTCTTCTTCACGACGCATTACCTCGAAGAAGCCGAAGCAAACGCCGACCGTATCGGCATTATCGACCATGGCGAACTCATCGCGCTGGGTAGTACTAAAGAGCTTACCAAACAAACTAAGACAACTAATTTAGAGCAGGCCTACCTGGCTTTGACCGGTAAAACGGTACGGGACGAAGAAGTAGGGCCGCACGAAGCCTGGCGTGCCCGACAACGGGCGAGGACTATGCGATGAACGTGATATATATTTTGTGGCTACGGCAAGTAAAGCGCTTTTTTCGCGCCAAATCGCGCATCGTCGGGGCAGTCGGACAGCCCCTCTTGTTCCTACTTGCGCTTGGTTACGGATTAGGCGCAGTATACCAACGGGCCGGCCAAGGTAACTACCTGGAGTTTCTCGTTCCGGGAATTATGGCCCAGACCGTGCTGTTTTCCGCCATGTTCTACGGTGCGATGATCATGTTCGACAAGCAATTCGGATTTCTAAAGGAAACACTTGTCGCACCGGTATCACGGCTGCGGATTATGCTCGGTGGGGCACTCGGCGGAGCGACTACGGCTGTTATCCAGGGTATGCTCGTATTCTTTATATCCCTGGTCATCGGCTTTAGACCACAAAACTGGCTAGCCGTACTGACGACGCTCGTTATTCTTTCCCTGCTGGCAATCTCGATAGCTTGCTTCAGCTCCGGAATTGGCTCGTTCGTCGAGGACATGCAGGGGTTTCAAGCAATTAATCAGTTTCTAGTCTTCCCGTTGTATTTCCTGTCCGGGGCGCTCTATCCGCTCGACCACGTACCGGCATGGCTGCGCATTGTCGCGGAATTTAATCCGATGTCCTACGCGGTCGACGCCATGCGGGACACACTTATCGGGCAAACGCACTTTGGCCTCGCGAAAGACTTTATCGTACTACTCGTAACCACGATTGTCCTGATGGGATTCGGAGCGTACCGGTTCCGCCATATTGAAGCATAGCGTGGCAATACCGGATATACGGGCCCAAATTCTGCTATACTACGCTGATGACAGACTGGCAGGCGGTAACGACTCAAACGTATGACGATTCAGCAACAGCATTGGCAGAATATTTCAAAGGCATCGGCCCACGTACCATCTACATCGATCTAGCATTCAAGCTTATCGGTGATATGCCGCAGGCAAAAGTAGTAGAGATAGGCTGCGGTGACGGTCGTGACGCTGCTGCCATCGTTACCAAGACCGATAATTACGTCGGCTTTGACCCATCCAGGGGTATGATTGCACTAGCGCGTAAGCGGCTTCCGAAAGTATCTTTCGAAATATCCGACGCACTATCGTTTGACTACCCTGACAATACCGACATTATCTTTGCATTTAGCTCGCTGCTCCATATTCCTATCGAGGATCTAAAGAAAGTCATCGAGAAGGTTTCACGTTCGTTACGGAGCGGCGGCCTTCTGTACATAACGCTAAAGGAAAGTGACACGTACGAAGAACGCGTTAAAGAAGATCAATTCGGCAGCAGAGTATTCTACTATTATTCGACCGAGGACATCATTGCAGCTAGCAACAACCACTTCGATAAGGTTATTGAAATCCACGAAACAATTGGCCATACGAAGTGGCTTGAATTAGGCCTAAGGCGCACATAAGCGTACGATTCGCAGCCCTTACTTGGACTTTAATGCCTACGGCAGGTCAATACGCATAAACGCTTCGGCGTACGCATAGCCATGCTGTTTACCCATTGCTGCGGCCCGTTCCGTGAAACGCTTCTTGATTACGTCCAGATTCGGTATCTGGCTTGCATGTTCGGCAAGGGCTTTGAATTTTAGTGGCAATACTTCGCTCACGTCTACTGCAAAGTTATTCTTATTGATATTCATAAGTAGGATCGTCTTCGTTTTATGCGGCTCGTAACCTTCCTCCAGCAATTCAGGGAACGCCATATGGTCACGCGCCAGCGGGAATACCGCATCAAGCGCCGCTTGCCCGGCAGCCCGGTGGTCCGGGTGGTTAACAAAGCCGTTGTCGGCCGAGTACAAAACTGAGGGGTCGATAGATACAACAACGTCTGGGCGAACGGTACGGATCGTACGCACTACATCGCGTTTAACATCCCGGCTGTTCTCAAGCGCCCCATCCGGATAGTCACCAAAGAATACGTCCTTAAGTCCCAAAACTTTACCGGCACTGCGCTGTTCTGCTTGCCGGATTTGCTGCAGTTTTTTTGGCGTCATGCTCCGGTCTTCGGTACCTGATCCGCCGTCGGTGAGTATCAGGTAGTATACGTCCGCGCCGTCTCGGGCAAACTTCGCCATAGTACCTGCCGCCATGAAGTCCAGGTCGTCCGGGTGGGCGGCAACTCCCAGTACTACCTTTGGATGTAAATCGTCGAATTGCGTTTGTTTCATATTTATATATTTTAGAGAAATACTTATTGATATACAATGTATAGTATGAAATTTTACGATACTGCTCAGCAGAAGATTATTAATTTTGTACCAACCGGTAAGAACGTGCAGATATACGTCTGTGGAGTAACGCCATACGACTCGGCGCATCTTGGTCACATATTCACGTTTCTAACGTATGACTTGTTACAGCGGCGGCTTGAAAATTTAGGTCATACGGTAAAACTTGTACGAAACATCACCGACGTTGACGAGCCAATATTCGTGCGGGCACGTGAGAACGGCGAGCATTACACCGAGCTAGCTAAACGCGAGGTTGATTCGTTTCAGAAAATTATGCAGACACTCAACTTCCGTGATCCGACGGCTGAACCAATGGCGAGCGAATATATAGACGAGATGGCAGCAGCCGTAAAACAGCTGCTCGATTCCGGACATGCCTACGAACTTGAAGGGGACATCTACTTTGATGTGTCGACATTCAAGCAATTTGGCATGACGAGCAATTTCTCCAAGAATCTGCAACTTGCCTTCATGGCGGACCGTGGCGGCGACCCGGAACGGCCTGGCAAGCGGCACCCTTTGGATTTTCTGCTCTGGCGGCACATTACGGATCCTACCGATCCAGCAGCCTGGGACTCACCTGTCGGGTACGGCCGACCGGGCTGGCATATTGAATGCTCAATCATGTCTTCACGAATTCTGGCGACACCACTGGATATTCACGGCGGTGGTATGGATCTTATTTTCCCGCATCACGAGGCTGAAATTGCCCAAAGCGAGGAGCTCGGACACGAACCCTTTAGCAAGCACTGGATGCATGTCGCCCCCCTGCTCTTATACGGCGAAAAGATGAGCAAGTCATTAGGTAATCTAGTCTTCGCCCGTGATCTGTTGACCGACGGGAATCCGGCAGCGGTACGGCTCGCGCTTATGAGCTACCACTACCGTACCGGGGGCGAGTGGCGCGACGAATTGTGGCAAGAAGCTAAGCAGCTTGCCCAGCAGCTGAGTACCGCTATCCAACAAAACAACACTGGCAAGCACACAGGAGTACTTGGCGCCGTCCAAGCGGCGCTTGATGACAACCTAGACACTTGCACAGCACTTGAAGCGCTTCGTACGCATATTGCTAGTCACGGAGACGCAACCGAGCTGCAACAGTCCCTTGACCTGCTTGGCATTGCCCTCTAGCCAAGTTATATCACTTTTGGTACAATTCGTAATTGTTACGCAAAAGTATTGGGGATTAGCCAAGCGGTAAGGCAACGGGTTCTGGTCCCGTGATCGGGGGTTCGAATCCCTCATCCCCAGCCAAATTGAACGGATACAAAAGTGCTCCATTTGTGGAGCACTTTTCTTAGTCTGACGACTGATCCTGTGCGTAGTATTGACCGTAATCGTATCACAGTGATACGATTAGAGCATATGAATGATACGAATACATCACACAATCTGTTGGCTTTTTTCCCAAAAGACTCGCAACTAAGCTCCTCTGAGGTGGCGGCCCTAACGCAGAACAAACAATCCCTAGTTACCGTCAAACGACAGTTAAGTGCACTCTTTAAAGCGGGCTACCTTGAGCAGTCCGGCGCAGGCCGATCTGTAAAATACAGCCTCTCCAAAAAAGGCTGGCTGCTCAAGCCGCTTGACGTACAAGCCTATCTTACGCAAGCCCCAGACGACCGCTTAAAAAATCCGCACTTCCAGTTCAACGTTTTTGAACCGCCCTATGTACCACTCTTTGCGGGCAGCGAATTAGAGCAACTAGAAACCGCAACCAAAAAATACCGCGATAACGCCGCACGAAGCGATAACGCCACACGCAAAAAAGAACTGATGCGCTTCATTGTTGAGTTCTCCTGGAAGACGTCGCAGATTGAGGGTAACACCTACGACCTGATCTCTACCGAACGTCTACTATTATACGGAGAAAAATCTCCAACCAATACCGAATTTGAAGCCCAGATGATCTTGAACCAAAAAAAGGCACTCGAATTTATCCTGGACAACGAGGAGCTTTGGGAGGAACCCAAGATCAGCGCGTTAGAAGCGCTCCATGCTATCGTGGGCGAAAAACTAGATATTTCGCGCAACCTACGCAAGACAATTGTGGGCATTACCGGCACGAACTACCGCCCTCTCGAAAGTGAATTTCAAATACGCGACGCCTTAGAGCTGCTATTTGATGCCATTGCCAAATCTAACAACATATACGAAAAGGCTCTATGGAGCGTACTGGGGCTGAGCTATATCCAGCCATTCGTAGATGGTAACAAGCGTACCAGCCGCTTGCTCGCTAACGCAATGCTATTGGCCGAAAATTATGCGCCCATATCGTATCGCAGCGTCGATGACCGCGCATACAAGGAAGCCTGCTTAGTGTTCTATGAACAAAACAGCATCGAGCCATTCAAAAAGCTGTTTGTCGAACAATACATATTCGCGGCCAACAACTATAATATTGCCGGCGATTCTTAATCGGACGATACCTGCTCCACTTCGGACTCAATAATGAGAACATTGCCTTCACGGTAGGTAAAGCCTAATTTCTCTAGCCTTTGATCAAGAAGGATAAAATCAGCTAACAGGGTGTTCCCTCCGTAGGTCTCATCTCCAGCCAAACCAGTTACGCTTAAAAGACTTCTTTCGGAAGTCTTTTGTTTTTTATTAATGATGCTAGAATCGGAACATGATTTGTGTGAAGTATGCTCCTAATTTATTGCCGCTGGTTTTGTCCGGTGATAAGACTACGACGTGGAGATTATATAAATGAGAAGAATTTTGAAGTAGACGGTAGAATTGGGCATTGTGATAACGCCGGCAGGATATTTGGGCATAGCAGAATCGCTTGGATTATTGACACCGTTCTAGGCGAAGGCATCGACCCAGCGGCTCATGAAGGACATGAAGACTATAAAGACGAAGCGGGTCGGTTAGATACTTATCGGGGATTCTACGGTCCCGAGGTTGACGGTGCTTCAGAGGTCACAGCCGTACATTTTGAACCTTTACTCGGATTGGTTACTGAGAACGAAGAACGTGTGACAATAGTATTAAATGCAGACGAATGCTAGTTTACCCGGATAGCAGGTTGTAGTCCTATCCTATGGGGGGTCCACTAGGAAGCGTAAGCTGCCAGTTCTGGCGAATGCATCATCAGGTGTTTAACGCGGAACAGAATAGCCAGCCAAAGCATAAGCTGAATAAAGGACTTCTTCTGAAGTCTTTTTGTTTACCTAACCTTCCAGCCAAGTTACAATTCACTCAGTATGATGACACTACCAGAGCTTGATGTACCTAATCCAACACCAGACGAGTTAACACGTCATCAGCAGTACCTGCACGACCAGGCAGATACAATGTTAGCCGAGACGGGACTCCTTGACCTATTAGCCCATTACGGGGAGCTGGAACCAATTAGTGGAAGCTATGCATATGGGCTTATGGTGTACCCTGATTTAGATCTTGGCATTGTTTCAGATACGGCAGATAAGCAAGAATTTGCAGAGCTTGTGAGCAAGCTCGTTAGAGCAAGCTTCGTACGCAAAGTTTCGACGGCCGATACAGTTAATTTTCCTCCCGTACACACGGGCAGACCGAAGGGCAG
>JAJZCD010000029.1 GCA_021851735.1 bacterium
CGGTAATATTTTAGCGACAGGCCTATAATAAAAATATTATGGCAATAGTGTTTTGGTTTGTTCCGACAATTTTGGTTTTATTTTGGCTTTGGATGTTTTGGGATATGGCAAATAATGAAGATGCTTTGCCTCAATGCTATGTTAGCCTGACACAAAACCGCAACGTTAGGTTAGATTGGATGTTCGCTTTCGTATTCCTTAGCATTTTGACTGCTGGTTATTACTTCTTCGTAGAATATAGGCCAAGGCACTAGTTGGGACTTTAGTCGGAATTCAAATAGCTTTCTGTCCTGCAGAGTGAGTAATACATAGGGCTAAGGGCGTGCATCATACAGTTGACCTTTTGCTGCCCTTAGTTAACACATTTCGCAACTTTTAAGGTTGGCCTCTGCCGGGCGCATCGTAGAACTCCCGTTTACGCCATTTCTTCTCGCCACGCTCCCATACAACCGTATCTTCACTTATTCTTTTGAACGCTGTCAATACACTGTTTTTAATTGAGGGGCTACCGCTATTAGTGACGGTGGTGAACCCGCTACCGAATTGCTTGTTGATCATGTAATAGGCGTTATTCTGCGTTAGCTCGCCATACTCTTGGACGATTGCTAACATCCATGCCGCCACATCGTTTGTAGTAGTGTCCGCACTCATTACTCTCAGATTATATCAAAACAAAAAGACTTCCGAAGAAGCCTTTTACTATACTTATATCTGACTGTCCCTAATAGACGAGCTTCAAACTTTTAGCCAAAAATCACTGGTATCAACGTAGCCTTATCGTAAAATGGAATTATATCCAACTTTAAAAACTCATCTTTCGTAAACCACTCCCATTTTGCAATCTCATCGGTTTTCCTGAGCAGTGGTACTGGTATCGACGCTTTAAAAAACAGATTTAAACGTGGGACGCCTTCAACCACGCCACCAAATTCATAGAATGCGAGTTTGAAGTCCGAAGAAACTTCTTTCGCTGATACGCCAAGTTCTTCCTCTACTTCGCGAGCTAATGTCGATTCAATGTTCTCTCCATAGTCCACCCCGCCTCCCGGGAATGCCCACCACATCTGGGGAAATTCTTGCACTAGAAGAATCTTGTCGTCGTGAACAATCAGCACCCTAACGGCAACGCGGTACAAACAATCATCGATTTCACTAAGCCGAGGATCAATTTGCATGGCTTATCATAGCACCATATGGTGCTATGAGCGCTATTGAACAGGAGCAAAGCTGTCCCCATTTATGCCGTACTGGCCATAAGTATACTTGTAACATTGCTGGCCTTGACGGTGGTAACTAAAAGTGGCGGCAGTTGACGGCTTGCCGGACGCATAATTAAAGGAGCTGGTCCCATGTGTAGTAAACACTGCACACAATGTAAAGCCTGCCGTATTGCAGCCTATTCCGTTGCCAGTAGAGGTGCAAATACCGGGTGGGCCAACGTCAGGTGTAGGTGGAAGTCTTCTGTAAACGTAGTCGCTCATTTTGGCGTTGAGGCCCTGTAGCCGTAGCGCGTTCAGGTTGTTGGGTAAGTTGGCGTGTCTATTGCCGTAACTTAGAAGCGCATTAGTTAACTTGGACAAGTCTTGTGCGGCTTGCTGATCGTGGCTTCCGCGATTACTACTATGCTCTGGTTTAAAATATAGCAATGCACCAGTTACCAGGAAGAGGACTATAACGATCACGATACCTGCGTATAATTGTTGTGGCCGGTGTTTTTTCGATATACGCATACACGTAGTTTAGCATCAAAAACAGACTTTGCAGAAGTCACTAAAGTGCGGCTGGCCTAGCGGTGACTGTGGCCCGATTTTCGAACAATATTCACCTAGTCATATAACTGACTGTGTGTGCCAACGGCATCGAAAATAACTTCGCCATCCTGCTGAACGTAAAGCGCTCGAACGTCACCCGTAATGTCGATGCTCCGATACGCCTTGTATTTACCTTTGAGCTGATGGTTACGTAGAGCGGGATGCAAGGGGTTGTCGTTAAATATCTCTATACGTTCGAGCAATTTTTGACGTTGTAGCTTATTGAGTTTCTTTGCTTCTTTAACAAAATTTTTGGAATAGGAAATTGTCATTTTAATTCGTCTGCAAGGAATTCAAGCGACTTTTTATTGTCCTTGAATTTGTGGTAATCACCAGCATCGATCATTTTCTTTGATTCAGCAAGTTGTTTCGCGGTCTTTACGTTAGGCGCTTCAGGCACGTCGAATACTACGCTCTGTTCGGCGGCAAAACGACGGAGTTCATTATTAAGGACAGCGCTGATACTGATGCCTAGCTTGTCAGCAACTGCAGCCGCTTGTTTCTTAAGCTTCGGATCTGTTTTAAGATTGATGATAGCGTAATCACTCATACCAAAAGTATATACCTTTGGTAATCTATATGTCAATAGCACGAGCAGTATAATTTCGAACGCACTAACAGATTAGGGGAAAATACAAAAACTCGGCTAAAAACCGAGCTTCCTCTGCTCGCGTCCCTTATGGCTGGGCATAAAGAACGATTATAGAACCTTGATAGGTTTTGAAGGTGTTAGCGTTGTAGATAAGTCTAACGATTTGGATGAGGAGGAAGGGGGTGAATAATCTTCTTTCGTCACAGCTTTACGATAACGAGACTTTCTATTCTGCATTCTCGACGGATCTCCGAAACGCAAAGCAAAGTGTGGTAATTGAAAGCCCCTTCATTACGACGAAAAGAATGGACGTGTTATTGCCGGTGATTTGTAGGTTACGCCAAAAGGATGTGCGCGTAATTGTGAACATGCGTGATCCTCTTGAGCATGACACCGAGTTGCCACACAGGCTATCAATAATACTAAATTAAGTTCACAACCAAGGAGAAGTATATGAAGGATAAAAAATACAACAACAATAAAGTGACGCATTGTACAAAATCTGGCTGAGGATGAGTCTAGCACTGGGAGCCCCTTATTCTCTGGTTCTCTCCTTATAGCGCGCAAATTGGAGAAGCTAGGCTTTCTATAGAATAAGGGCATGGTAATTATTAGCAATCCCTTGGTGATGCGAAAAATTATCGCATCCGATTGCCGCATTGCGCTGACAGATGACTCAATCCGGTGCGGCACGTAGTGGTTATTTATGCTTTAAAAATTCGTCAGTTGTAAGCCCGATATCTTTGCAGATTTGACGTAAGAGTAGCGGGGATATATCTCTTGGATGAACGGGCACGGTAGTTGCTCTGCCGTCATTATGACGGAACTGTTGATGTGAACCCTTCTGTCGCACCATTACAAAACCAAGCGTCTGCAATATTGCTATAACTTCCTTTGGTTTTAAGACAGGTAATGAGCCGCCCATGTGTAAAGACTATGAAGGAACGTTAACGAGCTGCGTGCCAACAAAGTGTGATTCGGGTGATTGTGCATGGTCATCCTCAAGAACCAGCTCAACCACTTCTTTTAGATTTTGAGTTAACTCTTCCAGGGTTTCGGCTTGAGTGTGAGCGCCAGGCAAGTCAGGTACGTATGCTACATAGTAGCCGGTGGCATTATCTTGTTCGATGATAGCAGTGTATGGTTGGCGACTTTGCATAAGCTTATTTTACCATAGTTTCAAACTGGCTGGGGAGATGGTTCCTAGTCCAAACTGTTGAGGAAGATGAAAGTGAGTTGTTGCAAGACATTCGAGACATTCACGAGCTTCTTCGTAATGACGAAGATGCTGTGATTAGCGCTGCTGATTATTTAGTTTTTCGGACGGTAATGTAATTTTTTGCTTGTCCATTCGGATATGCCCAAGCACGTTCAAAATCAGAAAAAGTGACTTCACGATTCTTGAGTGGTGGCAGGCCTGGATCGTGCAAAATAAACCCACTGGAAGTGTACCCGGTTAATACGACGAAGTGCCCAACGTAGCCTTCTTTGTTGTTTAGGGCGCGGGAGTTGACGTTACACATAATGAGGTACTTTTGGTTAAGGTACTCCTTAAGTTCAGAGATTTCTGGCATTCGTGGCTCACACAAACCCGCCTTAACAATTCTCTTAGCGTACTCAACCTCCTGGGCAATGTCGCTTTGAGCAATCTGCTCTTGGCCGACTTCTTGGCCAAAAAGATCAATCAGGTAGTCGCCGCCCATATCAACAAACTTAGAGTAATCAAAGGATTCAACAGCATGAACTTCAAATCCATTGTCATGCAGCCAAAGCATCCCCGCCATTGGCCAGGTCCACAGGCCGTCAACTTTGGCTGTGATTTTCTCCAGCTCTTCCCAGCTAAAATCTTTACCTGGCCAATAGTGTTTCAGAATCATGCGGAGGGCGGCTTGGAAACAGTGTGTATCGTCTTTGGTATTCTCGTAGAAGGGAATGTCCATATCTCACAGTATAGAGCAAAAGTTTGGACGTCCTATCTCTCTTACCCGAAATCCAAACCAAAAAACTACCTCTTTTCAGGGGTGATTTCCGTTCGAATACTATGGCTGGCTATTCTGTTCCGCGTTAAAACTATCCTTTGGGATAGCTTAGAACATTCTTCACAAATGGCTTAACTATCAAAGCCGAAATCTGAATATGTTTCTTCCTTAGCTAGGGCGTCAAAATAGCGCTTTGTACTCTCGGTGATATTTTCGGGCAGCTTGTTTAATTCGAACCATGAAAGCATGTCGCATTTCTCAGGTTCCATAATGGTCGGCTCGCCTTCCCAAGACTCTACGGTAAAGAAAACGTTGAAGTATTCCTTACCGTCGTTAAATAGACCGTGAATGAGATGAGAAAACTTTGCATCGCGTGCGTCTATCGTAACCCCTATCTCTTCTTTTGCCTCGCGTGCGAGCGCTATCCTCAACGACTCGTTACCGTCTATGTGGCCTGCAACGAGGTCGTAATCGCCGTCATGCCATCCGGTATTGGCTCGCCGCATCAATAGCACTTTTCCGTCCCTCTTAAGAACTAGGAAAACTGCCGCTGGTAAGGTGAAGCGCTGTTTGGACATAATAGGTAGAATATCGCGCGTGCAATTGATTCATAACAAAAAACTTCCGTAGAAGTCTTCCATTATGTTCATGGTCGTGACTGGGAAGAAGGAACAGAGTACAAACTATTGACGATGACCCGGAAGTTAATATCCAGGAGATTCGACAATTGCTCGATGAAGATGGCGGCTAAATTGCGTAATTCTCAGCTGCAAACTTGGCTTGGCTGATAAATACCTGCTTCGCGTTGCCCAAAATTCCTAACTCGTAAAATGCCAAGATAGCTAATTTGTAAGTATTCACGTTAACCGCGCGAAGCGATAGCGGGAAAGAATCGTGTGCATACAGTAGCGCATTGGCCAAGATGCGGCCTGTTCGCTTGTTGCCATCATTGAATGGCTGTAGGTAGCAAATATACGTGAAGGCCAAGAGCGCCTTCTCATATATGCTTTCTTTTGCATTGATTACGCCACATAAGCGCTGCAATTCTTCGGCTATCTGGAATTTGTTATCGAGCGGCTTATACACGCTGCCTGTAATGCCGACCAGGCTTTCACGAATGCCATGGTCGAACAAGCCTTCGGCGAGTAGCCGGTGTAATTCTAGGATAGTCTGCGCTTTTAAAGCACCTGCAAACGCGTCTTTGTGCTGCTCGGAGAAATCCAGCGCCTTTTTATGGTTAAGCACCATGGTTGTCTCTTCCTGGGTTTTCCCTGTTGCCGGGATACCTTCTTTGAGGAGTGTTTCTGTTTCGAGCAGCGAATAGGTATTGCCTTCAAATTGGGAAGATTTCCATGAAAGCTCAATGGTAATGCGCTCGCGCTCGCGTCGAAGGATGTCTTGTGAAGCTGTTCTGAGTTTCTCTTTAAAAACTGAGTCATATTGCGTGAGCAGCCCTTGCTCCTTTTCTGTGAACAGGGAACTAGCTTGCAATGCATCCAGGCGCGCAAAATCGTAACGTACGTCTGGCCGCTCCTCAGTTGCAAAGAGTTGCTCAAGTTGCGATTCCGAAAGAGTAAGTCCCAGCTGACCTAAAGCTGTAACGCTATAGGTAACTGCACGTGCTTCACCTTGACGCTTGACCAAGCCTAGCTCGATCAGCTCGTTAAGATCACGTTGCAATGTACGTTCCGTGACGTCGGCAAATGTTGGCAGCTGCAGAAGTTGTGGCAGTGAATTGCTTTCGGCGAGGAACGCAGACATAATTTGCTGTTGGCGCATGGATATGCTCATGTTTTAAGTATAGCAAATCCCGACATAATTAAAAAGTATCCCGACATTTTGTCGGAATACTTGCCGTGAGGTTTTAAGATATCGTTTTAGCCATCTAACAGATGGCGGGGCCTTAGATTATTGGTCGAAAGTTCACTTGACTGGGGATGAGGGATTCGAACTCTCGGGCGTTTCTTCCGCTAGGGAGTACCCCCTCTGTCTAAATCTTGGATAAGACACAATCTCAAAAGAGAAATCCGTAGAATATCGTGGTGGGCGAGGTGGGACTTGAACCCACAAGGTTGTTGAGACCAGCGGATTTTAAGTCCGCCGCGTATACCAATTCCGCCACTCGCCCATACGTCTAAGTAGACGCTATGGAGGCACCGACCGGATTCGAACCGGTGTACGAGCTTTTGCAGAGCCCTGCGTAACCACTCCGCCACGGCGCCAAAGAATTACAGGTGATTATTATATACGACTTGCCCGCTCGTGCACAGCTTCGAATGGAGATACTATCCACAATGCCCGCACAGTGTATAGTATCAAGTTTTCACCCATAAGATGCAACCCTTGTAGCTCGCATACTCCCAAACCCCTCAATGACTATAGCGCCGTGCGTAGTAATGCACCATAATGCGCCGCGCTAGATGATCTTACAGCGAACCATAAAAACAACGAACTACCCAACATATTTTCTTATACCGCGAATTAAGTATTTTTTAATATTTTTCCGCTATCATAGCATATAAGGGGCCTGAGTACCTCTGGCGCAAGCAAAGCAGAGCTACAATCGCACACTTGAAAGCCAGTCCCGTGGCAATATATCTATACCGCTGCGACTAACCTCTGCACTGCTAGCAACTCATTTGTTGAGTCTGCCGTAGTACATTGCTGTCACTCTGCTGTTGCGCCCCTATCAAGATTAAACTGGCCGCGTAATTATGCGCGGCCAGTTTATCATTTGCACGTACAGCCACAATGTTTCGTCAGACAGGGCCTTTATTTACCCTGGGTATACACGCTACAGATTTAATGACAATTTAATAATTGACTTGCTACTATGTAGCTATACTCACAACTATGAAAATACTGATAATTGATGATAACGCTGCCTTAGTTAGAAGCCTCAGAGACTTTTTAGGGAAAGACTTCATCATCGATACCGCTCGCACGGCCAAGAGCGGCCTGCGGCAGGCAATTACCGCCAAACACGACATCATCATCCTAGACATTGGGCTACCAGACGGACGGGGTGACGATGTATGTCGGCAAATTCGTGCTAATCATATTATATCCCCTATCCTTATCTTATCAGGAGTGCAAAGCGTACAGAGCCGCGTTGATCTCTTGGAGACCGGCGCGGATGACTATTTAGTAAAACCATTTTCACTCGCTGAGCTTCGTGCACGGATAGTGGCACTCACACGGCGCACGCCGAACATCTACCGGAACCGGACGCTTGCGTTCGAGGACCTCACTATCGACCTTGACAAACGCGAAGTATGGCGTGCTGGCCAGGAAGTCACGCTCCGTCGCAAAGAGTTTGATATTTTAGCATATCTTGCACACAACAGGGGACGCACCGTAACCCGTGCCATGATACTTGATCATGTATGGGAATCAGATAAAGACCGATGGCAAAATACGGTTGACGTCCACATTAAACATTTACGAGATAAACTAGACCGCCCGTTCGGCAGGCCGTTCATAAAGACGGCATATGGCATCGGCTATGTGTTTACTGACACTAGCAACGTACAAACCTAAAAAGGAGGGCACTATGGGTAGTACAATTACGGCAATACTAAACGACGAGGCAGCTCGGACACCGCAGGCTGTAGAGGGGGTACTCCAAACCATCAACGAGCTTACTCAGCCATGGCTCGCAACTGATGAGTTGTAGGCAGCGCGGCTAGGACCACTAGCGCACTGACAGACGACCTCAAGTGCCAGATAGCTATTGGCGTTGAACAAAAGTTTTCGCTTTGTGCCTATTCTCGCTTTCCACCATATAACTCTGTACGGTTGGGAGCAAACACAACAAGATGTACACTATGAAAGACATAAGACAACAGGAACTTAGTCAGCCTCATCACGCTATCTGGCACAAGTCATACATGCATCACACGTTTCGTTTCCTTAAACAGCTTTCCCTTGCCACTCCGCTGAACGATACGTTGCGTCGACGTGAACCCGTCCTACGTGTTTTATTTAACGTTACCTTCGTACTGCTTGCCTGCAGCACGCTGGCATTGTGTGCTGCGTACGTCAGTAATTACGACCGCTTAGTGTTGCACCGATTGGCCGCAGTTATCGCCGCACTGCTTACAGTAGCAGTCCTACGTATACTGTTGTACGCGCGACATTATTTTGTATCAGGCTATGGCCTACTGGGTATCTACGGGTTGCTCGCAACAGTTATGGCTATAAAGTGGGGTGTGGATTTACCGGTATCATTACTGTTATACAGCGCAATCATCGTACTGTCCGGGATGATACTAGGAGCTCGACAGGCGCTTTTTACACTCTTAGGAAGTGTTGTGGTTACATTTATTGTGCAGCTAGCGACCGTGCAAGGGCAGTTACATCCGAACCTCTACTGGCAGCACCAGTCACCGTTTCTTTCCGATTTAATCGGATACTACCTCGTGTTTATGTTACTCGGCGTTAGCTCATGGTTATTCAATCGTCAGACCGACCGGGCACTGCACCGAGCGCTCGAAGCTGAGGCGGCATTACAACGCGAAAAGGATTCACTGGAACGCAAGGTCGAGGAACGTACACGAGCATTGCAGTCTGCCCAGTTCGAAAAGATGCAGCAGGTCTACCGTTTCGCACAACTCGGCCAATTCAGCACAAGCGTGTTGCACGACATCGGCAACCATATGGCCACGCTTAGCATCGATATTGAGGGCATTGGCGAGTCCGATACGTCCACATCCCTGCAACGGCGTATAAAACGCCGTATCGGGTACATCGACGATATGGTACATCGTGCCTACAGTGATATAGGCGGAGGTAAACAAGTCAGACGATTCGATGTTATTCGTGAGATACATGAAATTACTAAGATAGTCCAGTACGATGCAAGTATGGCACGCGTCCGCCTTCACGAACCCACCAAGCCCGCCAAACCACTCACACTCTACGGTGATGCAGCACGGTTCAGACAATTAATCATTAATCTGACTACTAACGCCGTAGCCGCCTACCCGCCAGCTGATGCAACCGCTGCCGACAATCGTGACGTCTGGGTATCCGCAGAAGCAGCAGCCGACAATTCGATTATAGTAACAGTGCAAGACAACGGCAAAGGCATTCCGCATGACATACAATCGAAGATCTTTGACCCGTTCTATAGCACCAAGCATACCGGGACAGGTATAGGCCTTTATATCGTTAAGCAAGTAGCAGAAGAGCACTTCAACGGCACGGTGCACCTTACTAGCAGGCCTGGCGAAACTATCTTCAAAATAACCTTACATGCAGCAACACCGCAAGCAGACAAGTCATAGCGTAGCACATGTACTACGCCAGCAACGCGGCAATGGCAGCTTCCCTGTCGTATGCAGTACAACTAGGCGAAGTAGGCTCTCCCGGGCAGCCGACATAACTGTGCACGCCTATATACTTGACCTGCTGTGTGCGCACATCACCGATAATACTGTTCATCAGTGCGGCGTCCGTCTAGCGCAGTACATTGTACGTAATCTCCAACACAATAACGTATCGTTAGACACCACCATTGACACCCACGCCCTATTTGTAGCGCTTGCCGCGTTACACCATTTCGATAGCACCTACGTTACACCGCAAATGGTTGCGGCCACTGTAGGGTTTTTACTCACGCACGAAGCACACCCTGGAGGACCATACCGCAGTAGCACTGATACTGACAACACCCGGCAATACGATCTTGCGACTAATATTGCGATCTGCCGATTATTACATTACGTTGGCGGACCGTTTCCGAAGCTGACAGCATACATAGCTCGTCACTACCAACCGTCCATGACCGGCAGGTACTATACTGCAACCTGGCCCCTACAGTGGCAGCTTAGCGGCACAGTATTTCCGGACACCACGAAGCTGGCCGCCATACAATCTTCACTTGAGATACAACGAGCCGCTACCATGACCACGACGCTGCGTGGCACTTCGCTAGTCTTCTGTGACCCTCAAACAGATGTCCGCTATGGGTCCCCTGCCTTAGACAAGCTGCGCATACTTCACCCTACACAGCATCACGCCACACGACAGTCCGCACGTACACATACAGTCAATACGTTCGCGTTAGCTCGACGAAGCATCCGCACCTTAGACCCCCTACTACGACACGACATCCAGGGCACGCTGCGTCGGCTGCGCCGTGCCGATCACCAGCATGAAATCAGTGCGCTCGCCTGGCAGACTGCGCCGGCAATCCAGCACCATGAGTTAGTCGACGCGCAAACGCTACACGCACTTGATATGGCCAATCTGTTTAACTGGGCTGCCTACACCATGTATGACGACATCATCGACACGGAGGATAACGCCAGCGCGTTGCTACCGGCGGCAAATGTCTGCCTCCGTATGGCAATTAAAACGTTCCATAGCGCCGTACCTGAGCAACGTTTTTATGACATAGTGCGCCAGACATACACCACGATCGACACAGCAAATGCTTGGGAGTTGCATTATTGCCGAGCTATAGTACAGGCCAATACCATACAATTACCCCCCGTACTACCGGAGTATGGTGACTTACACAACTTGCATGATCGCTCACTCAGCCATAGCCTGCCATTTCTTGGTACGCTCCTTAGTGCCGGATTTGCACTAGACAGCACTGCAACTCAAACGGCGTGGTCAGCCTTTCGCCACTACCTCGTTATCCGCCAGTTAAACGATGATCTCCACGATTGGCAAGCAGACCTTCAAGTGGGGCACCTCAGCTACGTTGTCGTATGCTTACTCCGCGATGCTGATACTGTAACGGGAAGCCATACGCTTGATGGGCTCACGAACCACCTCAAGCAAGTATTCTGGCGCGCCACCCTGCCGCAGATTACCACCACTATGCAGACACATGCCAAGAGAGCTCAATGGCTCTTACAGCAGAGCACCGTGGTCACCACGGATACTAATTTCGTCAGTAATCTCATAACGGGCATTCTAGACATGACCGTACGCCTACAGCGTGAGCTTGCACAAGCAGCAGCGGTACTCGCCCAATTGTCCTCCTAGGATTACATGTACCCTATCGCTCGTTTCATTAATTAGCACTCTTGACGTTAGAGTGCTAATTAGCATATACTGTTTCCTGGAGGCTTTTCATGCTTCTCTGGAGAGTTATAAACATAACGAAAGGAGAACTATAATGAGCAATCTTACTCGCTGGGACCCGTTTGCGGAGCTCAATGCATTGCAAAAACAATTTTTCGGCGACGATTGGATGAGTCCGCTTAAGGGAGTAAACATCCCGACCACTGATGTATACACTAAGGACAACAAGCTGGTAGTTGAAGCCCACTTACCCAATTTCGAACAGGATGACATCAACATCCAAGTTGAAAATGGCGCACTCGTGGTCAGCGCACAGCGTCACGAAAAGGAAGAGGACAAAGACAAGAAATATGTGGTACGCGAGAGCTCCAGTAGCTTTTACCGCCGCATTCAATTGCCTGAGCGAGCTGCCGCTGACGACATTCAAGCTCACCTCGACAATGGTATGCTCAAAGTAACCGTGCCGCTAACACCACTACCTGAGCCCAAGAAAATCGTCATTTCCACTAAAAAGAAATAGGCAATTACATAATCTTAAAAAGACCTGGATCTGCAGGTCTTTTTAAGTACACGCGCACCGTTAGAACGTTACATTGCGCCACACTGACATGGCTGGTTTTGCCGCACCGTTGAAGTTAATCAGCCCGGTGTACGCGAACGGCACGGACGTACCCTGATCATACAGGAACGGCCAGACAACAAACCGAGGGTGTAGCCCTTTAGTCAGCGAAGCAAAACGGCCCACAAAATCTGCCTGTTCCTGAGGCGAACTTGTGTAGCCAGGGGCTTCTTCGCTGCTCGGCCAGGCAATTGCGGTGAATGCTACCGGCTTAGACGTATGTTTGCGAATCCGACTATAGTAATTAGCCGGTATAGTAGCCGGCGTTTGATACACCATATACGGATACGTGGTAAAGGCTAGCAGGTCTGCGTCCGGAAAGTCTTTAAGCAACCCCCATTCAGAGGCAGCCGGGTTATCAATACGACCCGATAGCCCACCGTTCATGCCATTCAGCTGTTCATATTGAAACGTCGTGAACACGCTCGTACTAGGCGAAACTTGCTTAACGGCTACGGCAGCCGCGCTAAACCATCGTTTAAACGTTGCATATGCGGTCGGCGAATTAGCGTACAGCTTATTCACTTCGTTTCCAAGTCCCAGATAGCTCGGCTGGTACATACGCGCATAGTTGCGAGCAGTCGTTACGAAACTCGTCTCATCTTGCGGCTGCAGATTGCCGGCGCCAATAACAATAATTGGTTTGTAACCATACTGGCCCGCCAACCGCGATAACGCATACGGGGTCGAACCGTTGTTTGCTAGGTCATTCCAATTACCGCTCCAGATTACCACCGAGCCGTCATCGTGAACATTACCTAACATTGCTAGAAAATTACTGCTTGTATACTGTTGCGGCGACAGCCCTACCCCCTTCAGCACTGGCATCGTATGTCTAGTTGTCGACCGGATGGCCATACTAGAACCACTAGATTTTGGCACCACGTGCGCCACTAGCAAACCCACCAGCCCAACCGTTACTAGTATCACTACTACTAGTAGTAGTACTACGGGCTTTATAGGCTTACGGCCAACGCGCCGGCGGCGCCGTGCCCTATTCGACCGCATACCCCAAGCCCACACGCCTTTCGTTCGGCGCACTAAATACAACCTGTGATACTACTACTGGCAAGACCCTACGCTGCATAGCTAGATGTTTCATGATTGTCGGTCATCCTTACGCTTCTCATTATTGTGCGCACGCCTACGCATAGCAATACTTATGCTAAGAATTCTTCAAAAAAATGACGTTTCTCACATACACATGGTGGGCACATCACCAGCTTATGGCGACAGTAGCCCGCTCTCACACTATACGTACGTTATGGTTCAGCCTCTGCCAGCTCCTTACACGAGAGTACCAGTACCCACCACTACTCGATAGGCCTTATAGATGTATGTCGGCATTTCGGGAAGTTGCCCAGCCCCCACGCGTCCATACGATAATCGTGATCGCAGCGTTGCCCATCGCCGCTACCATAGGATACGCTGCCGTGAGAAATGTAATGTGCGTCAAGGCAAATATAGCTGGTACGAATTTAAGCGTATTCAGCCCGAAAGCGGTCGCATTTTCTTCTTGCGGCTTTTTGTAGGCCTTTCGAGCATTCATGACAAATCCAGATATTAACGCAATAAGTGTCAGCCCTAAGGCTGCCACCTCATCTTTAACGACCAGAAGCAAAACCAAGCTTAAGGCTGCCAGGCATAGCAACGACCAATCAAAAGGCGACGAACGTACAGTTCCAACCCTGAGCGCAAAACAAAAGATTGTCAGGCTAGCCAGCGACGTCAAACCAGTTACCCACGCACCTACGCCAGCATGCGCGCTCACTTGCGTAACAAAACCAATACCAGCGAGCGAACCCCAAATGGCCCAAGAAAAAGCATGCGGTTTGGTTGTGCCCCTCACGATACCTCTGAAATAGAAGTAATACGCTACGACCGCGGGAACCAACGATACAATGCCTAAATACAGCTTTACGTTCATACCGTGCAGTATATCTTAAATGCGGGGCTCACCAAGGCTCAAGCGGTTTTCTGCAATACCATAGCCCACTCGTTTACCTATGTGAATGAGCTACGTAATAGATACGGAGAGTGCACAGGACCGCCCGGGTTTTAGCACACGAGCAAGGATACCGTCACCCTTGCTGTTTCACCTGCTCCTGTTTAGCCGCATACTTCTGGAATAGCCAACGCATTAGATAGAATCCTGCTATCGCACCAACGATCCCGAATACCCAGCCGCCAGCGATATCTAGCGGTGAATGTACTTTCGCCAGTACCCGGGCAATCCCCACTGCTAGCGTCAGTACAAGCATAACGTTAGCTGCTTTCTTGTTGAAGAAGTAGGTAATTGCCGTAAGTGTCATGGTCAGGAGTGCATGATCAGATGGGAACCCGTTGTCCGGAGCGTGCGAGAAGAGCGGCTTAACGTGCTCAGTAACGAACGGTCGCGGATCGTAGTATAGATGGCTTGCGATACGGGACAACGCGAAAGCAATACCGCCAGCTAGTATTGTTGCCACTACAAAACGCTTCTTTGTTTCTTTGTCCAACGGCAACCAAGCCAACCCAAGTCCTATAATGATAAAGATAAGCAAATATTGGGCGCAAAAGACAATAACGGTATCCATAAACATATAGTAGCATACGTTTCGTTGCTGGGTATTACCTGCGGCATACCCATTTTGGTTCCGCTCGCTCCTCAGACATATCACGAACTATGGTTCTAGCTGATGCTTTTAGTTTATGACACAGGTACTACTGCTGTCTGCCGACGTAATGTTCCATACATAATACCAAACCCAAGCGTCGTCATAACACTTAGCAGCAGCGCCATACATATACCAATAATTTCATAACTCACGTAGTACCCATGGTGCGTTATGGCAATGACGAACATCACGGGTAGTATCATCATAAATAGTTGCTCGCCAAGCCCCAACAGTGATACCAATGTTGCTTTATAGGACTTTCGCACTCACCCCAGGCTAAACACCGTAGCCGGATGTCGCCACTGCTCAGCCACAAATGCTTGTAGTGGATCCCGCTTGACTTGGTAGATCGTCCTGTTTGTAGCCCACGCTTTA
>JAJZCD010000030.1 GCA_021851735.1 bacterium
ATCATGACAGGAGCCTATGAAGATCTGGGCCCCGCGGGTTGCGATCCGCCACCTGCGGAACGACAGAACTTGCTTGATACATTTGCCGAACGGCCTGAAGATGCTGGTATTTGGGATATTGCATATGCGTGGGTACGTGCCGAAGGTGATAGCCTAAAGCACTATGGTGTGGCCAGTGATATTCCTGCCGAAGAGCTTATAGCAATGGCTGATATTGTCCGTTCAACTAATCCTGCGGAACGATACGACCTGATGGCGCAAACTGCCTCCAATGGGAAGCTGTGGTATGACGTCATAGAAGGGTTTAGCTCGCAGAGGCTACGCCAGGTGCTACAGAATGCTTTGCATCAGTTCGTAGTGTCCAATAGGGGAGCTCCGTTTCAGCGTGCATTGGACTTAGGTGCGGGCACTGGCAATTCGCTGTTACTACTAGAAAAGAATGCTACCCGCGTTTACGGTATCGATCGTAACCAGTCGCTCCTGGCTATCGCCAGGCAACGTGTTAGTGCAGGTACTGTCCTGCTGCCGGGCGATATATCCCAGCTTCCATTTAGTAATGCTAGTTTCGACTTGGTAACGAGTCTAGGGGTTGAAAGCTCTCTGGATAGGGGTATGGCACTGACAGTCTATAGGGAGGTGGCTCGGGTTTTGATGCCGGGTGGGTCTTATGTATCCGTTACCTACAATTATCCTGAGAAGCCAAGCGAAGAAATGGACCAAATTACTCAGACTTCCAAAGCGATGCTTGCTGATATGATTTGCGATACGGTTTCAGGCGGGGCTGCGGTTACTGATCGCCTGGAACAAAAAACATTCGCAGACTTCATAATGAAGCTCGGGTTAAGGGAGCGCTACTACAGCAATCAAAGTGACGATGGTAAAACGTACGTCCTGTTTCATGTGATCACGAAGCCAGGTACTGCTTCTGCCTGAATCGTGTACGGTTACATCGATTTTCGTATAATACGGCGGCTTGTGGCCTGGCTTGCATAGACTATACTAACTTCATGAACATACTTATTACGGGCGGTACTGGCTATATTGGCTCCCATACTGCCATTGAACTCTGTGCGCATAATTACGGCGTTGTTATTGTCGATAACCTCACCAATAGCAGCCCTGTGGTTATGGAACGGCTCTGTGAAATTACGGGACAGGACATTCCGCTGTACGAGGGTGATGTCCAGGATAGGGATCTGCTGAGGAAGATATTTAGTGAGCACGCGATTGATGCGGTGATTCATTTTGCGGGCTTTAAGGCAGTTGGTGAATCGGTACGGCTGCCGTTGCAATACTATGGTAATAACATTGGTTCGACGCTTGCGCTTTGTGAAGTGATGCAGGAAGCGGGTGTTACGCAACTGATTTTTAGTTCATCGGCGACTGTTTACGGTGATGCGGAAGCACCGTATAGGGAAACGAGTCGAACTGGGGTTGGTATTACGAACCCGTATGGGCAAACGAAGTATATGATCGAGCAGATATTGAGTGATCTCGCGAAAGCTGATCCGTCATGGACAATTACGACGTTGCGGTATTTTAACCCGGTTGGTGCGCATGAAAGCGGGAAGATCGGCGAGGATCCACATGATACTCCAAACAATTTGATGCCGTATGTGGCACAGGTGGCGGTTGGTAAGCTGCAGCAACTGCGGGTGTTTGGCGGGGATTATGATACGCCTGATGGTACGGGGGTTCGTGACTATATTCATGTTGTTGATCTTGCTAGAGGGCATGTGGCGGCATTGGATCACATGAAGCCAAGTGGTGGGCTTACGGTATATAACCTAGGCACTGGTAAGGGGGTGTCTGTGCTTGAGCTAGTGCATGCATTCGAGCAAGCATCTGGCAAAACAGTGCCGTATGAGGTGGTAGAGAGACGGGCAGGGGATTTGCCGGTTAGTTATGCGGACGTCACGAAAGCGCAACGTGAGCTTGGTTGGCGGGCGGAGAAGACGATCGAAGACGCCTGCCGGGATAGCTGGCGGTGGCAGTCGCTGAACCCGGATGGGTATCGGGTGGGGGCTTAGGGGGTAGCTTTCAAACGGAGCGGGTTGCTACGAAGGGTTGCAGCTGGTAAAAGACGACTATCCCATAACAACAAGTAAGGTTAGGTGTGACTAAAATCTTGTTTAAAGCCCTAATTGATACAATGGAGTCATACACGAGGAATATGTATGGTGAAAGAATATAAGTGTGCCAAAGGCGACGGAAAAGATGCCACGAGGCTTGAGCTAATGACCTTCGCCGATAAGGGTATGGGTTATGTCCCGCTATGTGAGGAACACGAATCGAACATTGCCAATCTAGACGAGCGTGACTCGATACCGCTGCCAGGGTGATTACGCCCTACTCGCTTTGAGGGTATAGTCGCCTAAAAAAGTAGGCCTTTCACTAGGGAGTATTGGTGTGCTGTGGCTGGGCCATGGGGGTGTCGTTATCGGTATTCACGAGGCGGCGTAGCGCAATTCTTGCCATTTCGACTCGTTGATCTTCAGACAGAGCTGCTAATTCTCTAGTTCTCGTTAACGCATTGTCTTCCTCTACAGCTGTTATCTGACCCACGGGAGGAGGGTTGCGCCGCCTATCCAGCCTTTCGTAACTCCAACCCAGAGTATTGCATCGTTGGCAACATTGCGGGGCACCGTATTTGGTGGATGTGGCGTGTTATGCCGTCTCATCTTTGCTCCTGCTATAATGATACACGGTTGTTGGCAGCCTGGGATAGGGCGTGGTCATCTTCCAGGTTACAAACCCGGTGCTTATTACTGCGTGCTGAATCATTATATATGTGCTAGTTTCGGTTCTTCTATATCTACTAGTACGGTCGCTGAGCGTTGTTGGATAGATGCGTGTGCCGCTTCCATAAGGCGTACGGCTGTGACGCTGTTTTTTGTATTATGTGCTGCAGCGCCTTCTCTATCGGGTGCGACAAAATCAAGCAGCATACGTTTTAGCGGTTCCTCCCATGGTACCTCGACAGGGTATTCTTCGGGATAATCCAAGGTAAGGATCGGTTCATCATATCCGTCACTAAGCAAGGGATGTCCGATTGCTCGGCCACCCTTAATGACCAATTTGGCAGGTGGTTCTTTGGTGTCGTCAAAGATTATTGTGTGATGAGTGCCTCGCACTTTCAATAGGCGGCTTCGGTGGCCGTCAAGCCAGCTCAAGCGTATTACAGCGGTTCTGCTGGTTGCTTTCTCTGTAAGCAGTAGTGTTACTTCCATTGGTTTATCCCCATAGCTATCTTGCATGTAACAGGCTACGCTGATCGGAGGGCGCCAGAGCTCCAGCAGTATCGATAGGGGGTGCGGTGCCAAATCCCAAATAACATCGGTTGTAGCGGAAATTTTGCCTCGCCCCAGCCACTCGGCGTATAAGGATGTGGGTAGACCGATTTGTCCTGTTCTCACATGTTGTGTCAGACTTCGTATTGCTGGATGAAACAAAAAAGTATTATCGACCATTAGCTTAACTGATTGACGTATCGCTAAATCCTCAAGTGTGGTCGCTTCCGTAACAGATAGAGTCATTGGCTTAGCGACCATTACGTGCCGGCCCGCCTCTAGTATGCGTTGCGTTATTTTGTAATGTGTTTCAGGTGGTGTGGCAATAAAGAAATGTGTATAGCTTGGCATGCTCAATATGTCAGTCAAACTACTACGTATGGTTAGCTTGTCCCAGCGATGTTCCTGTGCGTCTTGACTCTTGATTAACTTGTGCAATCGTGAGACGTCAGTATCGATAGCCGCAACGTTCTCTGGACCAAATAGCATACCAGCCTTGACGACGACTTTTGAGCCCCAATACCCAGCGGCACCAATGACTGCTAATTGATTATGGATAGAAGAAACACGCATACTGGACTAATTTGCAAGTATTCCATAAAATTTACTTACAACATAGCTAAAAGCCAGCCCGGCGTCAAGGAGTATTTAATGCAGGTGTCGTTTGTTGATATTACCAAAAACTATCCCGATATTCGGGATAACATCCATCGTAAATTTGAAGACATTATAGACACTGCTCATTTTGTAGGGTCGGCGAACGGAAAATATACGCAGATGTTTGAATCGCAGTTTGCGCATTTCTGTGGAGCCAAGCACGCTATAACCGTCAAAAACGGTACTGCTGCTCTGGAAATTATATTACGTGCTATGGATATTGGGGCAGGTGATGAGGTGATTGTGCCCGTGAACACCTTTATTGCAACCGTCGAAGCAATCGCTGCCGTGGGGGCGCAAATAGTTTTTGCGGATATTGATGACCAAACATACGTAATTGACGTGGATGCCGTTAAGGCGCGTATTACCGAAAGGACCAGAGCAATTATTCCTGTGCATCTCTACGGTCAGTTAGCGCCGATGCATGATTTGCTATCCATCGCCAGCCAACACGGCATACGTGTAATAGAAGACGCTTGTCAGGCTCATGGGGCTGAGGACGATTCAAAAAGAGCGGGGTCCTTCGGTGACGCGGCAGCGTTTAGCTTTTACCCCGGAAAAAATTTGGGAGCATGGGGTGAAGGTGGCGCAGTTATTACTAACGATGATCAGCTAGCAAAAAAAATTTCAATTCTCCGTGATCACGGCTCAGCTCGGAAATATGAACACGAACTAATTGGTGGCAATTTTCGCCTTGACGAGTTCCAAAGCGCTGTCCTAACTGTTAAGCTGCCATACCTTAATACATGGAACGAGCAGCGGCGTCGAAACGCGGCTTTTTATATGGAGTTACTGGGTTCGAATCCCGCTGTGACGCTGCCAGTAGTGAAGCAGGGGATGCCGGTATGGCATCTATTTGTAGTTAGGATTCAGAACCGAATCGAATTGATCGACTACCTGTCAAAGCATGACATACAGACTGGTGTACACTACCCGACGCCGCTGCATCTTACTAGGGCTTGTGAGGGGCTTGGCTATCATGCTGGTGATTTTCCGATCGCCGAAAAAGTGCAGTCGGAAATTGTTAGTTTGCCAATGTACCCTGAGCTGAGCAAAGAAGAGATAAAATATGTTTGCCGCACCATCAATGCTTTCACGGCATTGATGGGGCGTAAAGCCCAAGCCCGCAAGCAAACCTGATTGCGTGCCCTTTTGTGCGTATTGAAATAATTAATGCAGGGATACCAATTGTATGCAACACATTGACAAGCTCGTAAGACGACATTTTGACGCCCTAGCTCAATCATACGATGAAAAAGCTAACAATAGGTCTGCTTATCTACAGACCGCTGATGAGGAAATTATTAGTTTAGTTACCCGTACTGCCAGGCGCAGACCGGTAATACTGGATATTGGGACTGGCACAGGGAAACGGTTACAGGGTTTAGCAGCGCGTTTGCCTGATACTACGCTATACGCTTGTGACGTTAGCCCGGAAATGGTTAGAATCGCCCGTGCGAATGGGTTGCGTCGAGTCAAGGTTGCTACTCTGACCGATCTACCTTACAACGATGAACAATTTGATTATGTTTTTTCACTATTTTTTGTGTTTGGCTATTTATCGACTGAGCAAGAGAGGACCACTGCATTGCGGGAGATATCTCGCGTGCTTAAGCCGGGCGGCATGGTGGTTATTGACGTCATCAATCGCTGGCATACCGGTGACGGGCATGGTTATAGTAAAAGACGGCGTACTATTGTGAGCGAACTTATTCAGGGTCGCGTTAAGCATAAGCTGGAATGGGGCGATGTGATGTTTAATCTAGACATTGATGCTAGTTCAGTACCTGGTTATTTCCACACATTTACCGATAAAGAGGCCAATAAGCTTTTCAGAAATGCTGGTTTTAGCATCGAAAGCCACAAAGTTATAGGCTATGGGTCTGGAACGACTCAAGCAAAGTTGCATCAGGGGAATTTTTTGTACGTGCTCAAAAAACGTTCTGAAAAATAACAGCCAACTTGGATCAACCTCGAAACGGCAAACGCGACTCAAGAATCGGTAAAAGCAGGCAAAAAACATCCATAATCTGGAATCCGGCGGTTGTGTACTCTGAAGGTTGGGTTATTGATTCGATGCAGTTACATGTCTAAAAGTGTGGTGCATGCCTAGGAAGCCGGCGAGTGCTTGGGCAGCTACGACATGAGATAAGTCAGGGACTTCTAGGGGGTGTGCTTGGTTTAGATCGGTTACCCTTTGCTCAATATTGCCACCTACTATGTCGGCAATGCCGTTTTCGCCTAAGATGCGGGCGATGTGATGTACTTGGCCGGAAAAGCGGTCGTCGACATACTTTAGTTGGTCTATACCGGTAAAGGCTTGAGCTTTTGTTGCCTCTATTGAGGCTAGTATCCCTCTATCTAAAACGGCTTTGGCTCTTTTCGCTTGGCGGGCGGCGGAATCGTTTGACCACCACACTATTGATCGAGCAAGTCTGGCGACGCGCGGATCTTCGCTGGCTTCGGCCTTTCCCTGGAGTCTTTCATAGTAGTATCTCGTGCTTCTTGCAGTAGCTAGTAATTGTTCTCTGCGCTCTTGCAGTGCTTCGTGGCGGGTTATGCCCGACGGCCTGGTGTCGAGTAGTACTGGAGTCGTAAGCATCGGTGCTTCACTTAAGATAGCGGCATGACCAATAATCGTCGATAGGTATCCGGTGGATGATGTTCTCTGGGCTAGCTCGTTGGGTATGTTTTTATTTGTCCTTGCCCAGTAAGCGTCCTCTGCCTGTCTGGATGGCAGGGGGCTGTATATCCCTATCCCTGTGATAACTTCTGGTGTGTAGGGGTGCTCTGGCTCCCCGATGTCTACGTGTAGATCATTGGATGTTATGGCTGCTGCTAGTTTAGATGCTAGTACTGTGTCGGGCCCTGATATGTATGCATCCAGCTTAGAGGAAGCCCATGCAGGGCGTAGAAAAACTCAGGCTTGAATCTTTGCATGATGCCTATGCTTGCCTGAATCTCTGGGGTAATTTCTGGTGCGGCGCTCGCAGGCTGATCTGTCCTAGTAAAGGGATAGCCCCATGCAATTTGTTCGTCTGGCATTGCTCGATATGACCAAAGGGCATACAGCAGGGGGTCAAATTGACCGTTACCTTTGTCTACCCAGCGTTGCAGGTCTATGCCGTCAGGGTGCGAGGTATTACAGAACACGACATTACAGCCAAGCTCATCTAAAATACCAGGATTGTCACAGAGTGTTCTGGCGGCCAGCACGGCGGCCAGCGTGCCGGTTAATTCATTGGTATGTTCAAGTTGCCAATATGCATAAGGCCGATCTCTCTCTTTGCCGGGTTGTGCAATAACTACTGTTTCGATTGGTCGGCCATTCGGGTACGTAGTTGATGCATCCGCGCTGTATCCAACGGTTTCAATGCGCACCAGATCTGGGTGAGCATCTTGTAGTGCGGCATTTTGTTCGCGTATCTCTTCATACGTTAGATAACGTGTGAAGCCAGCACGTTGCGCTGCGACTGCTTCCGCTAATGCATGGTCCGTTCCCATTAACACGCCTTCCATGGGGCTTAGCATACACATGTGTTGCGTCGGTGCCAAGGTAGTTAGGTAGTTGGGCACGGCTTTTTGTGCTGGTTTTGGTAGGGGTTGTCAGGGGTGGGGTTTCAAAAACTTGTATCACCATGATATAGTACGTTTGACAACATAGATTATCGGTGGGTGCTGTGAGGATAGCTGTATGCCTACGTGCCAATATTTCGGTCAGACTGATTGTACTGCGCCTACGTTTGGAGGCACCAGTGTGCCGGTTATTCCCGGTCCACACGAGAATGGTATTGAACACTATTTGCTGCTAGGCACGTCGCCCCTAGATTGGGCGATTAACGGCTTTCTGTGGTTGCTGGTTATCCGGTTTGTGCTGTGGCCACGTATCATTGTGCCGTTGCTGGATTGGCTGGATTTTCGTCGTCAGCAAACGGTTCCGACGGTTTGCTATGAGCTCACGCCGCATCACACGACACCGGTGCCGGCCGAGGCAATGGTCGAGCTGTTCAAGATTTTACATGCGCAGTATGGACCGCAGACCTATGAAGCCTATCTGCTACGGCGCAAAGAGTGCATGAGCTGCGAGGTGCTGTCGACGCGCGCGGGTATACGCTACATCATGCGGGTACCGGCCGAGAAAACGGAGGCGTTCGAGCGCGCTATCTCATCACTCCAACACGCGATGCAGTTTAAGCAGGTTACTGCCAGCGTGGGTGACGATGCGGGTAACTACACTGCGGTGAGTGTGTTTCGCCAAGCGCGGTCATTTGCGTATCCGCTGCGGCGGCACAACGATCTGGCGGCGCATGATCCGATGACATATCTCACGAGTGCGCTTGCTCAGCCACAGCCGGGGGAAACATTGGCGGTGCAGCTGGTGGCTGCGCCGTATAGGGATTACCGGCGGGCTGCTCGTATGCGGAATGCGCTCCTTAAGGGTAAGGAACCCTGGGCGCTGGGGTATCCCGGGGTGTTGTCACTCTGTGGCATGGTGCTGCTTGGGATATATAACGTTGTGGTGGCTATTCTACGGTTGTTTGGTGGTCGTTGGTTGCCGGTGACACGGGAGCGGGGTAACGGGATGGCCGTTGCTACTCCTGCGAGCCAAGCGGTACGTGACTCCATGATAGACAAGCTCGGCGAGCCGCTGTTTTATGTGGATATCCGCGCCTATGTTTCGATACGCGACCAGCGGGATGGTGTAAAACGATTGCGTGGTATACGGAGTGCGCTGGCGACGTTTGATGAGCCGGGATACCAGGCACTGGAGACGGGTACGCGTATGCTGTCGCCGCGTGTGTCTGATGCTGTTTTGCGACGACAGTTTCAGCGCCGCTTACCATCAATGGTTATGCGGGGTGCGAACGTGCTTGCCGCGTCAGAGATGGCCAGTTTGTACCACTTTCCGTATGAGCCAGCGGTTACGACTGAGGGGGTGGCGCGCGCTATGAGCCGATTACTGCCGGCACCGAATGCGCTAAAACGACATGCGGATGACGGTGCGTTCAGTCTTGTTCTTGGGGAAAATGTGTATCACGGCGAACGGACGCCAGTGGCTTGGTTGCTGACGAGCGGGAACGGCATGTGTATGTTGTCGGGGGCACGGGCAATGGGAAGACGACCATGCTGGAATACGGTATTGTGCAGGATATCCGGAACGGGAACGGCATGGCGGTAATTGATCCGCACGGTGACTCGGCTAAGAAGCTGTTGCAGTATATTCCTAAGGAGCGCATCAAAGACGTTATTTACTTTAATCCGCGAGATTATGACCATCCCGTTGGTTTGAACCTGTTGGAACTGCCGGAAGGGCTGACGGGGAGTGAACGTGCGCATGAAAAGGACCTGGTGACGGAAGCGGTGATCTCGGTACTGAGCAAGATTTTTGATGATACCACTGACACGAATGCCTATCGTATTGAGCGAATCCTGCGCAATACGATTCATACGGCCTTTACGGTGGAAGGGGCGACGTTATTTACGGTGCTTCGGTTACTGACGGAGGCGTCGTATCGGAAGAAGGTAACCCGAAATATTACTGATGAACGACTCAAACGGTTTTGGAAAGAAGAACTGGGCAAGGCCGGGGAGATGCAGCGGGTCAAGATCTCGGGCGGCCCGATAACCCGGATTGAGCGTTTCGAAGCATCTGAGTCGGCACAGCGGGTGCTGGGTCAGGCTACGTCCACGATTGACTTTACAGACATTATGGACAGCGGCAAGATACTTATCTGCAACTTTTCGAAAGGCGCCCTGGGCGAGGACACCGCGACATTGTTTGGGACGACGGTACTTGCCAAGTTGCAGCTGGCGGCCTGGCGGCGTGAGGCGATACCTGAAGATACGCGCCGGCCGTTCTATCTGTATGTGGATGAGTTCCAAAACTTCGCCAGTTCCTCGTTCATGGGGTTCTTCTCGGAGGCTAGAAAGTACAAGTTGTTTGTGACGATGGCCCAGCAATCGGTGTCGCAGCTGAAAGAGCAAGCTATGCTCAGTACTATTTTGGACAATGTGGGTACGATCGTGGCATTTCGCTCCAAGAGTCCGGTTACCGAGAAATTGCTCCTGCACCAGTTCAGTCCGTACGTTGCGCCGGGGGATATCTTGAACCTGCCAAGCTTTACGTTCTATGCGAAGATTGCAGCCAAGGAATCATTGGCGCCAGTGTCGGGTCAGACTATTGTGTTACCGAAAGCTGCGGCAAGTGCTGCGGTAGCCGATAGGGTGATTGCGTCTTCCCGGCAACGCTATGCGAGCACGTATAGTGAAGAAGCTGCTGCGCAACCAGGGAAGCGGAGTGCTCGTCAGGGGCAGATAGCGCATACGCACGTTGAAGAACTGCCGGTACTGTAGGGGTGTGGTGGGATACTACTGATTCGTCGATGACCAGGATACTTAGCATCCAGTAATAACCGTTTTGTGATGGCCCTTGAGATCGATCTCATAGTAACTGCACACTACTTAGAGCATAAGCGGCTTAGTTCGTCCCTGTTAGTGGCTTGTACCTTACTCAGTAGCGTTACCCTGCAAACAATAGCTCCCTTGTGTATAACGAGATTAGGCCGCCCCAACCTGTGTGCAGTTACCTCTCATATATTTGCTCAAATAATAAAAACATGCTATAATATACAATATGATTGGTCGACTGGCTCAATATCCGTATAGAGCAAGTCAGTCTTATAAAGACGGGCACGGCGGCAGTCTGCGGACTATGCGTGATATGCGCGTGGCTACAGAGCGTGCTCTTCGGGGTACTGTCGGGCCGCTACTTGAGATAGGCGGGCCGACTGCTCATGGCTACATTGCGCTCGACGATCTTAAATTACCTCATGGCATAATCATTTCGAATATTGAGAACCGGGACGGTGCGTCGGTAAGAGCAGATGTACGCAGGCTACCCTTTGCGGAGCGATCTTTAGGGGGCATCGTTATGCAGGGCTTGACGCGTGTTCCTGAAGAAATTACGCAAACCCCGCTAATGCGAGGAGGGCTGCCTATAGAATTGGAACCTCATGTATCACGTGATATTGAAAATGTGTTTATGTTGCTCCTTGGTGAGGTGATGGGTGACTACTCAGGTTGGACTGATCCTGAAATCATGAACTACAGCCTACGTCTGGCAATGCTAAAAGAGGCTCGTAGAACAGTTGAGCCAAATGGTGTGCTTATTGCTACGATGTTATCGGGTGGTGAAATACGTGCTGCAGAGCAACTCGGGTTTACAATGGCTGCATCTACAGTTTCAAAAATAGACATGCGCCCAGAGCATCACAACTCGGGAGAAGTGCTTATGACCTTGTCAGATATGAATACACCCGCTTGGAAGTATGTTGAGCAAGTACCGGTGCCCGCAACTCTGGACACATCTGGCCCGCAATGCCAAAGACATTGCCCGGTTACAATGCCTGGACGAACCAACTAGGCACCATGCCGAACAGTTCTGTCAAGAACTGAGCCGTATCTACACTACCATCCGACGAATCTGGATCGAACCGTTTGACGGCACGACACGGCAAACCCAAGCCACCCAATTACTCTCCGACGTAGTTGCGCTGTGCCGACCGGGCCCACGGGATCCTAAGCAACTCCGCGACCTAAAGGCCGGTATCCTGGAATACCAGGACTGCCTGTTCGTCTGTCTAACCGAACCACATGTTCCACCGGACAATAACAAGGCCGAACGAGCCCTCAGGAAACTTGTCCTCAAGCGAAAGAAGAGCTTCGGCGTGAAAACCGTGAACGGTGCCCGTACCATGGAAGTCCTGTACTCGGTCGTACAGAGCCTTGCAAACCGGGACAGGGACAACGTATTCATGAGACTACACAATCTGGCTGCTGGGTAGGCCACGAGGTGTGAGGGGTTACGTAGTTCAGTATTGACATTTTATCAAAATTATGCGATCATTGCTAAATGAGTAAGAACCATAATGTACCACCTAGTGAATCTGATGCCGCATTCGTAAGGCGTATGCGCGCCATAGCTGATGGAGATGTAGCGGCAGCAAGAGCTCGACCCGGAGCCATGGATCGTATTCGTCGTGCGATGCGCACACGTATTGGGCGAGCGGCAGTTATTGTAGGGGCGCCTGCGCTTGCAGTGACGGCGAGTTTGCTTAGTGGAGCAGTCAACGGCAGTCACGATGCGCATATGGGTCATGCAACGAATCCGGTTGCGGCTGCCAATCGCGTTCCTGGTCGTGGTGATAATCTTGCAGCCGAGATTGCATCCTTAAAAGGGCGGGCTGCGCACAGTGAATTACTCAACGAGCAGGAGCAAAGGCTGCAAAGCACAGCATTTAAGGTTGCCCAGAGGATTATACAACAGCTTGGGGAGGCTCCAGGTACGATTCGGTATGCAGACAGGTATGTTGGCCGGTTCACGCCTACTGGTACTTCCAAGCCAGAAATTTATGCTAGTTTTGTGGATAAGACCGTGACTGTGGAGTCGATCAATATGCCTAACGGCCAGCAACCCAAATTTAACGATATATCCATTGCATTCCGTCTTAGTGGCAAGGCTGGTAGAACGCTAACGGGAGTAGCAAGTCAACGTCCTCTTGGTGTAGCTGATTTTGAGAATGTTTTCAGTAATCCTGGAAACCTTAGCCTTGAATCTATCTCGTTACAGACGCCAAGCGGGAGTTTCGCTAATACGGGGGAGCGGATAACGGTGAACGGGGACGGCGTTATGATCGAGAGCAATGGCCTTAGTAGCTCTGTAATTACGGCTGAGGATGCCGCAACTACTGTTGCGCCATTCACAGATCAATTGTCTGCGACCGCCGGGGTGCTTAACCAGGCATTCTTGCAGAACCCATAAGAACTACTTAACGAATAGCATGCAAATCCCTAGCTAATACTGCGTATTACTTGCAGCGTTGAGAGGTCAGGGGTACTTACCTGATTCATATGACGGTAGCTTCTCTCTTTGTAAAAGACTAGTGAGCGTACGAACTAAGTTGTGAATTACCTACTTACAGCAGATGATAATGCGCCACGTCGGACCAATTTTTACCTTTTCTCGGGATTCAGCATTAGCAATTTCGTACCAGCCCTTGACTCGTCGCATACGATCAGGAAGGCAATTGGCCTGGTTTCACGGGTAGTGGCCGGATAGGAATCAATACCGATTTGAGCGCCGGCTTTTGCATGGTGTAGGTGGTCATCGATTAGTAGATCGGCTCCAAGCTGTTTGCAGACGTCTGCTTTAGAACGTGCTTTACCGTCAAAGAAGCCCGTACATTCTATGGACTGGAACACTCCGGGAAAGTATTGATCGAGCATATCCTGGGTAGCGATTGCCGGATACTCGGTCCGGCTGGTAACGATGTGTAGTTCGTGATACCCCGCGGATCGTTTGGTGACATAGATAGCTTCACGAAGCAGTGACGTGCGTAATAGCTGTAGCCTTGTCGGGTATCTCCCAAATACGTAGGTCGTTAGAGTGCATATCCTGCAGTTTAAGCTGCGTTCCATATGCCGTATTGTAGTGGGCAAGAATAAGCGGTGCTGTTTCAGCTAGAACATCGTCGCAATCGACAGCAATTACTTTTTGCTTCATGGGCCAAGTACGCTGCAGGGTTGCATCTGGTTCCCCGGAATTTTCTCTCCCGCAGCCTCCTAAGTATAAGGGCTTCCCCGGTCGTATCAATATCGTTCGTCCAGTAGGGCGCGTCCATATTGACACGACCAGTCCAGCCCTTGCCCGGTGGCTTGTAAGCGGGAGGTTTCTTCCACTTGCTTTATACAAAACCTTACGCCATGCAAGGAGGACTTAGCCATGGATACAGTTCGCGCAACCAACATAGCAACACTAAACGACGAGTTCCGTAAGAGCTTTCAAGGCATAGTAATGACACCGGGAGTCATAATGCTCAGCAATGTACTAGGGCTGACAAAAAAGGTCTACGACTTTAATGACTTCACTGAAGATAACGATCCCTACCACGAACATGACTTTGGTGCCTTCGATTGGAACGGCGAACGGATTCTTTGGAAAATCGACTACTACGACCAGACATTAACATACGGCGAGGACCCGCTGTCTCCTGACTGTAAGCGGGTGATGACTATCATGCTGGCGAGTGAGTATTAGGGGAGGCTATCATGGATACTACCTACAATGGCTGGACCAACCGTGAGACCTGGACTATGAACCTATGGCTCACCAATGACACGGCATACTATGACCTCCTTGAAGACATCGTACATCGTCCTGGCACAAACGAAGCACGTGCCGTAAGCCTCGAGCGTCTCCTGAGAGATATGATGGAGGACGAGGTACAAGCATCAGGCATGTGGTCTGATGCATTACTCATGGTGCTTACCAGTATCAACTGGGTGGAGATTGTCGACAATAACCGCTAGGTCTCCCGGTCCCGGGCATGACCATATAACTGCCCGCCAAGCTTACGTAACAGCTCCAGCCTTTTCTGTGAGCCTCCCTAGAGTTACCACATACAATCGCATATCCTCAGCAGCCGCATCCTCCACGATAGTTTGAACCCAGTGCTGTACCTTCTGTCGTAGTCTGTCCGTATCACAAACAATAAGGATATCCGGGTATGGTTCATTATCCTTCCATCCATCAGTATATTCATGGTCAACGAGCTGTACTATTCGGTGCCGTAGTATCCGTTGTGGTCTAGTATCATCAAAGCACTCCAGCATCATGTGCCGGTGTCTTCCGTCCCGAGCAGTGTAGGTAGCATACCCATCCGGTAGCTGTTCCGGGAAGCAGTCAAACGTAGGGTCCGTTAGCTCACTCCGTGTATAGAACACAAACGATGCACCATAGATGGCTTTCAGCCGTATATAGGCAGTGAAGACACGTACGCTGTGTACAATAAACCGCTCGCTGGCAGCCGCATCTTTCCGGATGTTCCGTAGTACCCGGGCTTGGTATATCTCCGGTTGTTGTTTTAGTACAGCAATACCCTTTGGCAGTAAGTAGTACGTAGCAAACAGACCCCGCAGCCGATAGCTACGGTCATACTGTCTGCCTATGTAGCCTTGTTCGTATAGTAACCGGAGCCGTGCCTGCATAAGTCTCCGATTGCTATGCATATCCAGCATACCAGC
>JAJZCD010000031.1 GCA_021851735.1 bacterium
CAGTAAGCAAATTCGTAAGGTCATCAGTAACTGTCGAGTGTTGATCTCCGCACTACCCGAAACGTTACCTGTATGGCTGGTGAGCAAACAACGGCTGCTTAGCCGTGCCGAGGCTATTCTAGCCATGCATTTTCCCGTTGATGGAGCCCAACTTGCTGAAGCCAAGCGCCGTCTTGGCTTCGAAGAGGTATTTGAGCTGAGTTTAGCAAGTCTACTGAATAAGCAGGAGCTGACTGCAGACGAATCATTAGCGATACCATTTAATGAAGAGCTTGCTAAGGGGTTTGTTGCGCACCTGCCATTTGAGCTTACTAATGCGCAGCGCATGGCGGTTTGGCGGATCTACCTTGATATGCAGAGATCGCATCCCATGAATCGTTTAGTTGAGGGTGATGTGGGCTCTGGCAAAACTGTCGTGGCGGCAATGGCAGCGTTGATGGCACTCGAGCAAGGATATCAAGTGGCATTTATGGCTCCTACGGAGTTACTGGCCCGTCAACATTTTGCTACCATACAATCGTTACTTGCACCACTGTCTATAGGCCAAACGCATGCAAAAAAAATTGAAGCAGCACTATTGGTTGGAAGTCTGCCTGCTCTTGAAAAGAAAAAAACGATGAGTGCAATTGCGAACGGTACGGTCCAATGCATAGTCGGGACACAGGCGCTTATTCAGGAAAACGTGGTCATGCAACGCCTTGGACTGGTCGTCATAGACGAGCAGCATCGATTCGGCGTGGCACAACGTAAACAATTGATGGCGAAGGCTGGTCACATGCCGCACCTCTTGAGTCTAACCGCAACACCCATCCCTCGCTCTCTAGCCTTGACATTGTATGGCGAGCTTGACATATCGTTACTTAACGAGAAACCTGTTGGGCGTCAGCCGGTTCATACCGAGATTGTCTCGCCAAACTCAACACAGCGTGTCTACGCCAATATTTACGACAATCTCAATGCTGGAAAGCAGATGTTCGTAGTGTGCCCAAATATTGCCGTAGATGAGGGTCGACGTGTTGCGACTGGTGAAGCTGCCGAGGACGTATATAAACGATTTCGGAGCAAGGAGTTTGCTGATTACCGCGTAGGGCTCTTGCACGGCAAAATGAAAACCGAAGCTAAAAATGCAATTATGCAACAATTCTTAAGCCATGATCTGGATATATTAGTGTCTACGACGGTTATTGAAGTGGGCGTTGATGTGCCGAATGCGAGCGTTATGCTACTTATGGACGCTGAGCGCTTTGGCTTAGCGCAGCTGCACCAGCTACGCGGCCGTGTGGGGCGGGGTGGTCATAAAGCATATTGCTATCTTATGCTAAGTGACAGCAGTGCACCGTCAAGGCGACTCAGAGCGCTTGAAAGTAGCCAAGATGGATTTAAGCTAGCTGAGTTAGATTTGGAAGTACGTGGCCCAGGAGCTATCTATGGGCAGACCCAACACGGCTCACTTGATCTACGCGTAGCTCAGTTGACGGACACTGCACTTATTACTGCTGCCCGCGCGGCTGCAGCGGAATTTATAAAATCAGGCGAGGATCTGGTAAAATATAAGCAGTTACATGACCGGGTTCGGCGACTCAGAGCGGTCACGAATTTAAATTAACTGTGAAAACGTTTTTTATTGCATTTAATATTTTTACGTATGAAATCAGGAGGTTCGCGTAGTGTACGCTGGGACTACATTGCGACCGCTAAAGTATTTTGATGCCTGGTTTGGTGCGCATCAAAAAATCGACAGAGTGGCACGTAAACATCTAGCAACCCTGTTGCCCCGACATAGGGGCTTTCCAAATCGCAAAGATATCATACGCTTTGAGGGTTTTGATGGTCCGGACGGCATTAAACGCAAGACGCCATCGCAGGGTGAGCTGTGGCACTTTATAAATCCCGCAGATGAGAATGATAGACAAATTATTGATGTATTGCGCCACAACTACAGTGAACTTGTCACGGCACTTCGCGAGGGCAATCGCACTCGGGCTGCATTTGAAGCAGCATGGCTTGCACATGGCGTTGTTGACGGTTTGACGCCAGCGCATCAATATCCATACGAAGAAGAATTGTTTCGGTTGAGAGGCGAAGGCATAGAAACCCGCACCACCGCAAAGGAAAAACTCTTCATAGCTGGAGAGAACTTCAGGGAAAGAGTAACTAAAAACTGGCAAGTCTGGGGTGATAAAGGGCTTATTACTACACACCTAGCCTTTGAGTGGGGAATCGCCATAATGATAGCGCCACTCCGGCTAAGTATCGCCAGGCCGACAGATGCTGACTTGCAGAAAGCTGTCAGTCAGGGTCTAGCTGAGACCTTTCTTGAACGCGCTCAAGAGATTGCAGCACTTAAGATGTACGATCAGTTTTACATGTCAGGCTGGACACCTAAGCTCGCGAAGCAAGCACGTCGCGAACTACTTCCTCGTATAGTTAATATGGTAACCATCGCTTGGTATCTAGCTGCCCGTGAGGCATACGGGACAGTATGAGGGTCATCGCCGGCCGCCTAGGGGGGCGAACCTTTGCAAGCCCCAAAACTCGTCGTACGCATCCTATGAGCGATAAAATACGTGGGGCGCTCTTTAATACGCTTGGCGCACTAGATGGCCTACAAATACTCGATGCATATGCCGGCAGTGGTGCATGTAGTGCCGAGGCAGTAAGTCGAGGCGCGGCGCACGTACTGGCAATCGATATCGATCCGGAGGCTGTGAAGACTATCGCCGAAAATGTTCGCGCACTGGAAATAGCTGATCTCGTAACTGTGCGGCGTAAAAATATTAGCGGCTGGTCTCGGAATAACCAGAACATGAAGTTTGATATTGTACTAGTCGATCCCCCGTATAATGATATCCGACCTGATGTAGTTGAGCGACTATCGGTGCATGTCAAGCCGAACGGTCTAATGGTTCTGTCATGGCCGGGCAGCGAGTCAATCCGTGACATGGCTGGACTCGAAGTAGCGTCACACCGTAGCTATGGCGATGCACAGCTTATATTTTACCGGAAAACATAGAAGCATCTTGCCTTTGTGTTGGTGTCTTATCACAGAATCCGTGCTTTACCTTGCAGGTGTGTAAGGTGCAGGGCCTGCTTGGTTACGAGCGCTGCTAGCTAGCTCTTTGTACCGTAGAGCGGGTGCGAATATATACAGATATCCACAGAGTATGCTGAGGATTAGGCCAAAGTCACCAAGCGCAGATTGCATCATTTGAGCTATCAGAGCAAAGAATACGGCGACACCTAAGATTCCCCAAATATAACTCGCAGCAGGTTTACTGTCTTTGGCGCTTTGTCGCATGGCTTCCTTAATAGAGAGGTTGCGGTCAACCAAATAGTACGGCGCTAAGTAGTACCGCCTCATGACAATAAGTCCAGGAACGATGAACAACACTACGCCAACAAGAAATAACACCGAAAACAATGCGGTGAAACCGATCATCCGGGGTAAGTACTTAACACCGCGCTGGTAGATCTGAGGTATAGAAGTATCCATTCCATTGGCCGCTGAGACCTCTAGATAAAGCTGCGCTCCTATGCTTAGGATGCTAACCGCAAGCCCAATACCAAAGATCGCTATCCCGAGATGCGCTGTTGGCTTAGGATCCTTAAAGTTGCCGATGAGCGTCAGACCCAATTCTGTGATGAGGGACGGCAAAATTGCTACGTACAGCAATGGAACGAAGTGTCTACGAAATAGGCTAATGCTTTGAGGGACAAGCTGCCAGCTCGGTGTCAGCCCATTAGGAGTGTCTTTTGGTGTTTTTGCCATGATGATATCCTTGTTAGTCATTACATCATCGGTTGTTATGACGTGCGTGTCAACCCGGTAGCTAGCCGCTCTCGCAATTGTTTCGCTCCTGAGGTATGCTTAGAGCATAAGCGTATATGATTAAACAGCCGCATGAACCATTCAGAATTCTTTTCTTGGGCCACGACAATACGACCGATAGTCGACTTGCTGCAACATACATGACTTCGCTGCTCGACAAAAAACACTATATCGTGGGCTACAATAGCACGGGCGCGCACATGAGTCACACTACTAAGAACATGCTTACGGTCGCTGACGTTATTATCTTCATGAACAAGCATGCCTATAATGAAGCAGAACGCGTATATGATTTTGATATTCGCAAATCGCTTGTCTGGCACATTCCCAGTAGTAGCATAGCAAGCGAACGGTTGCCCGTACATGCTCCAACAGGAGCGCATCAAACGATACGCCGTCATTGCGAAAAATTACGCGATTACCTAACGCAGGCACCCTGGGTAGACGTTGTCGACAATGCGAACAAACCCACCGACCTGCGATTGCCGCTAGCATGGGTAACTGACCGCGGCTTATGGCACAGAGGAATATACGTCATTGTACGGACACATGACGGTAAGTTTGTGGTCGCCAAGCGTTCGCAGTCAATTATATTCGCTCCCGGTATGCTTGAAATCTCACTTGGCGGCGGCGTAGATATTGGAGAGAACCCCCGACGTACGGCGCAACGTGAAACGTATGAAGAGCTTGGAATATACGCCCACGAAAAGGATTTTCAGCCATTATTTATATGGCGCCAGGTAGGATACCATCCACGGTATAATAAGCAGACAAAAGCACATATTTATGCATATGCAGTGACGCTACCAGAAGATATATCGAAATTTACACCACAACTTGAAGAAGTCGCAGAGATTCGCATATTAAGCAAACGACAAGTGCTCCATTTGTTGAGAACACATCGTATGAAGCATTTTGGCCAGCTCGCATGGGGTTATAAAATGTATCAGAAGGCGATTGCACTTAGTACGGCACTATAAGTCCGTATAGTGGTTTTTTTTGCTCTAATGCCGTAAAATATCGCCTAGTACCACTTTTTTTAATGTTTGGCAGCATGAAAATAGTGGTAAGCTGGAAAGTTAAGCCGCGGTGGTGGAATTGGTAGACACGCTAGTTTTAGGAGCTAGTACCGAAAGGTGTGAAGGTTCAAGTCCTTTCCGCGGCACCAAATTAGATTCAATCTATACCTAACCAAACCACGACAGAGGTCGTGGTTTTTCTTTTTGATCAAGCATAAAGGATGAATCAAACTTCATAAATCGCATGATATTATTGCTCTATAAGTTTTAACTACGCACAACCATACATTGTTGTGGTGCTTTCATTGTTCGTGATGGCAAGGTACTGCTTATCCAGGAAAATCATGCTCCTGATCAGGGAAAGTGGAACATCCCTGCTGGTAAACTAGATTTCGGTGAAGATCTTCTCGAGGGGGCTAAACGTGAAGCCTTTGAAGAAGCGGGGATTGACTTTAGTCCAGCATACCTATTTAGCATTCACTCTATCTATCGTAAGGATGCCCCGGGACAGGTACATGCTGTTCGTATTATCTTTGGAGACGAATCCAAAAACGATGTCAGCATTGAGCATGACGAGACGATCAATGGCGTTGCCGAGATAGCCGATTACAAATGGTTGGAATCAGAAGCGATACTCTCGATGGACGATACGCTGTTTCAGTATCACGACATCAAGGATCTGACCAGGGACTACTTACACAAAACACTATATCCACTTGGTTTGATTCAACACATAGCGTAAACGTGAGGGTGTGTGCTGTTTCAGTATCTCTGCACGTATCGGAACCTACAATCCGTTCTGTGGTAGTATGCCTCTCCTTCTGTGTATGTCTGCGATTACCCGTTAAACCACAGCAAAGGACGATTCAGTCATAAGAGCAATGCGATACTCAAACACATGGGGCGTAGCTTGGGTGCTGAGAAAGCAGATAGGGTATAGCAAGCTTATGCTCACTGCCCGCATAAACTGCTCTACATACCCTTTCTAATGACGTATTATTAGACCATGCGGCCGCTAGAGGAATTATTGAATAATTTTGCTGATCTATATCTTATGCATAAGGAGTAATGTTATGGGCTATGTGACTAAGCTACGAGACGCTTTTGATGTACGACGGTTTGGCGGAAAAGCATCTAATCTTGCTCAATTATTACAAGCCGACTTACCCGTACCTGTCGAGCTAGAAGCGTTTAGGGAAACTGGCGAACTCTATGATGACATTCGTCAACAGATACAAAATAAGCTGGACGCGGATAAACTTTATGCGGTTCGGTCATCTGCCGTAGCGGAAGACGGGCTTGATGCGTCGTGGGCGGGTCAATTCGAAAGTTTCCTCAATATTCAAGCATCAGATGTATCGGCAACGATTGAAGCTTGCCACAACTCTATAAAAGCGAGGGCGAGGGCTTATTCTGAAGATAAGCAAGCGCATAACGACTTCCAGATCTCGGTTGTGATACAAGAGATGATCGACCCTGTGTATGCAGGTTTAACTTTCACGAAAGACCCAAGTACAAGCGCAAACAAAATCATGATTGAGTATGTACGCGGGCTTGGTGATCCGCTTGTCCACGGTGACGTTGACCCTGAAAGAATTGTGTGGAGCCGAAGTAAAAAGAAAATCATAGAGCAGACGGAAGGAAAGATTCCAATTCCCCTGAGCAAACTAATCACTCTTTCTGAGAAAGTCGAAAAACTTTTTGGAGGCGTCCCACAGGATATTGAATGGGCATATGATGGAAGGCAAGTGTGGATTGTGCAGGCACGGCCGATTACTACGTTACAGAATAGGGGCAGCGGCAAACACTATCTAGGTGATCCTGCCAAACTTTTCTACTGGGGGCCGACGCGCGCTCTGCCACTCTATATGAGCGATTTTATAGAAGCGGAGCAACAAAACTTTGATCGGATGCTCGCTAACCAACGACTCGTTGATCCGCCGAAGACAATTGTCGTTTTTCATGATAGTCAGATGGTTTGGCTGAACAAATTAGTAAACTTTAGCGAGTTCGTGCAATCATCGTTCATTGAATATGAGCGTAATCGTGACATTGATCGGGATATTCGCACGTGGAAAACTGCTGTACAGGAGCTCGATGACTTAATGTCAGCGCGTCCTATTGACGTTGTCAGAGCACATGAACTTCTGGTGGCCGCATGGCGGCCTACTTTGTCGGCTGAGCTTGCACTTTATGGCGCCGAGGCGGTGATCAATACACGACTTGAGCGGCTTGAGCCAGAAGCGCGGCTTAATGTCTGGGGTGGCATGACGCTTCCTGACGAGCCAACCTTTCTGCAGCGAATCGACATTGAACTAGCAAAGACTAAAGACGTAGAGCGGATAGCACAAAAATATCCGTGGATAGAAGATGGCTACGGTGGCGTGGCAACAAACGCACTGGATTACTTTAGACGTCGGCTCAAGCTCGTAAAAGAAAACGACTTGATTCAGGTAGGCTCGCCAAACAAACGATGTCGATAGCTGCGCAATATCAGCTGACTGCAGACGAAGTACGAGCACTTGATATCACTAGAAAGCTTGCAGAATTCATGGACAAACGTAAGGCTTGGGTGATGCGTACTCGACAGATCATCCATGACTGCGTCTTACAGGTAGCACAGGATAAAGCTCTTCCGTTGAGCTTGCTCGAGCACAGCACGTTTGGTGATATAGTGGCAGGTACACCAAGACCGTATCACGGCTGGTCTTTCCTGAATGGCGCGCATGTAGCGCTTACAGCGGACGACGCAGCTGTGGCTTGGGATTGGTATATTGAGTACCGTGCTTCTAAGACTGTATTGCAAGGTCTAATCGTTAGTAACGGCGGCCGGCACTTTATAAACGGTGAGGTGTTTATTGCCCGCAAACCGACTGACAATATGCCTGATAACGCCGTGCTTGTAGTTGCATCGACTAGCCCTAGTTACGTCCCCCTTATGCGACGTGCGAGGGCGCTTGTTACTGATCATGGCGGCATGATGAGTCATGCGGCGATTGTCGCCCGTGAGTTCGGTTTGCCCTGTATTGTTGGAACGAAGAGAGCAACTAAGATACTGAAAGACGGAGATAACGTAGTACTGGATCTAGTTAGGGGAGAGGTTAACCAATAATATGACCACTACGTTGATAGTATACGTAGTAAAAGGTACTGGCTAGATAGTACATATATCTAACGATTTACATAAACCTCATCATCTGTCAGGCGGCTCTACCAACTTCATGACTTGTGCTCTTCTGTCTCTTTACGAAATAAGTGCAATTTGTCGAAATCAATCTCAAGTTGCGCTGTCTTGACGCTGCGTACGATCTTTTTATCAGCGAGCATCTTCATTGCGATAGAGGTGCTCTCGCGAGACACGCCAATCATGTCTGCTAGTAGCTGATGGTTCACTCTGAACGTTACACGCCACCAACCGTTGGTAGTTTTTACACCATGGCAAACGACGAGATACTGCAGCGCTGCAATGAGTTTTATAGTGACGTCGGATTTGCTAAGGCTATCAAGACGTGTAAGTACTTCGTGGACCTCTTCAGAAAACATATTTGTCATATGTCGCGCTATGTTTTTATTGCCAAACACTAACGCCTCAAGCTCACTTCGTTGTAATACATACATATCGCAATCTGTCAAAGCTGTGTAGTACCAGCGACACGGCACATCTTGGCCCGAGAAAAATGCGAGTGGAATAATATTAGGCGCCCGTAACAGATGCAGGATTTTTTCATTTCCACTCTCGTCGATACTAAGCAGCTTGATGACACCTTTCTTAACAATGAATACCTCCGCCGGCAGATCATCTTCATAGAAGATAATCTGCCCTTTCGGTACGTGCTTAACTCGGGACTCCGCTATTAAATCATGTGGTAGTGTGAGTGTGGTTTGAGCAGTCATACGTACTAGTATGTACCATTAAGCAGCGTTCTGCCTGTGAATTAAGTCGCTTTAGCTGTATGGGTAGGGTCAGTTGTTTGGTATTTCACGATATTTTAGTGAGATACCTCTCTGCTATGCCGCTAGAAGCTCACTGCACGTCAGACATATCTCATTTACAGTACATATTGTCATACTAACTAATTGAAGGAGGTGCGTATGGCAGGGAGTAATGACAAGAAGATGTCACGGAGCGAAGCCGGGCGTGTGGCAGGAAGCTCACAGGGTAAGGAAAATAATCCTGGAAACTTTGCTAATGATCGCAAGAAGGCAAGCCGCGCAGGTAAAGTCGGTGGTGAACATAGTCATAGTGGAGGCCGCCATTAACGAGTAGGGTCCATGGAACTACAATGCACCTACACCCTAACGATATAAGGAGGGCATGAATATGGCAAAGATAGCATCACAGAGAACAGACTATAGTATACAGGACCGTATTGTACTTTCAATCGAAGGCTCGGAATCTGTAACTTCGAATTCGCTTGACCTGAACACCTTCAGCAAGCGGGAATTTGCGCGAGTTTACACCGGTCACATTAGGTAGAAGTGATTGGTGTCATTATGCAAAGAAGAGTACTGCCAACGGGCGTGTGGCGCTCAGCATAAGGGCGTTTCTTCAGCCTACGTAATAGGAGGATAGCGACATGAAAAGTAAAGCAAGAACTCTCAGCGGCATCAATATACTGGCGGGCATTTGGCTTATCATCGCGCCATTTGTCTTAAACTACGATGCAATGGGCAATGCCTGGCTAGAGGTGGTTTTCGGAGTAATCGTTGCAGCGCTTGGCATAATGCGACTCTTCGCGCCCCGCGTTGCATGGCCAAGTTGGGCAAATATGCTGGTTGGCTTGTTGCTGATTGTCGCGCCATGGGTCATATATAGCACGACGGTAGCAGTCCGGTGGAGCGAAGTGGTCGTGGGTATCATTGTGGCAGCCCTCGCGTGGGAAAGTGCTGCGGCTACCTCAAACTACCATTCACACCACCATGTGTAAGGTACGACTAGTTTTAGCCGCCGGGCCCTGATCCGGCAGCAGCTAGATAAAAGTTTTAGCTTGAGGAGGAAACGGCATGGCAAAATTAGTAATCGGCGCCTTCCCGGACCGGAAGGAAGCGAATGAAGCAATAGTGGAACTGAGTGATGCCGGCGTTCCAATGGAAGATTTTTCGATAATCGGCCAGGGGGGAACGGATAAAACAGGTAACTTTAAAGACAAACTTTCTGAGTCGGCAACAGGAAGGATGGCTGAGGGTGGAACTGCAGTTGGTGGCGTTACGGGCGGATTAGCAGGCCTGATTGCAGGGGCGATAACGACGGCTGGTATGTTTGTGGCCGGACCAGTAATAGTACTAGTAGGCCTTGGCTGGTTGGCTTTAGCCACTGTAACCGGCGGCGCTGTTGGTGCAGCTGTGGGAGGTATTGTCGGCGCGCTAGTTGGGTTAGGTATACCAGAAGAAACTGCAAAGCATCATGAATCAGTTATTAATGCCGGCGGGGTACTGCTTGGAGCTGAAGACAGTGAACTCAGCGAACATGAAATCCGCGAGTGTTTCGAGCGTCATGGCGCTGAACAAATTGCGGCTGTTGAGCACAATGAAGTAGCAGCACACGTTGCAGCTACATGATAGTGCAAAGAGTCTTACACGTTTTTTGAAATATTGTGACAATGGGACAAATGCCTAAGCACTCACAAGCAGGAGAGAGACTTATTGGTTAATTCCATATCTTGCTAAGGTTGGTACTCCTGCAAGTCCCCGGAATGAGATTGTTGATCACAGTAACAACGACTTAGATTGAGTACCATATGGATACCGTGGACGATCCTAGCAGTTAAGAACAGGCTGGCACGGCTATGCTTATACACTTGCCGATCCCACTATGGATCTGGGGCTGTCCCTATGGGGGGGGGTAACAGAAGCTGTTGACGGCGAAGCCTGCCAGTGACTGGCAGTTTCAACGCACTAACAAGCTGATAGATAGGGGTGAACTGAATGTCGCATGCCGGTGATGTATTATTAAGCTTCCCACGAGCTTACGCTCGGGGAACTGCTGTTGGATTAGACCATGAATATTGACCCACGACTTACTGAAATCGATAATGCTCTGTATCGTATCGCCACACGTGCATTGGTAATCAAAGACAATAGAGTCTTGGTCGTCCACGAAAAAGACGACGGCTGGTGGAGTTTTCAGGGCGGTGGCATTGATTATGGCGAGTCGATTCATGACGCGCTGGTCCGTGAAGTTGTCGATGAATTGGGTGTAATTCAAGAGCATGCCACGGTTGACGAGTCCCTGGTCTTTATATCCATAGTACAGTAGTAGATGACGTGTCAAGAGCCAATCTCTTCTATCGCGTCACTGTACCAGAAGAAGAGATGAAACCTACCGACGAGATATTCGAGCAAAAATGGTATGGCCTCGACGATTTTTTAACTCTGTACATAAGCCCAGGGACTGGCAATGTAGTCGAAGAGCTGCGTAAGGTACTACAGAATACGTAAGCGTAGTAGGCTATTCAACACTTATTTCCTCTTCGTTTTCGACATAGATTCAATCTATCATTACAGCTTCGGCCGCGGTTTTTGTTGTGGCTACATAACGTTTATGTTTTTGACGGGTACGGGTACTGCTTATCGTGCTATGCTCAGGCGGCTGCGCCCTATATGCTTGAGTAAACTGCCTACGCACTGACTCAATAATATCTATTGTGGCTCATCCCGGTGTCATGGCAGCACTTAATGCAAGCTACTTGGGCGAGGGTTTTGGCGAGCATAACATAAGTGATCATAAGCGATGCGTATGCACATGACTATATAGGCATCTTTGAGATAGAATACGAGAAGATAATCTCATTTGAGGAGGTGCAATAATGGACGCAACGCAAGCCAAGATACAGAAGCTTTTGGAGTATTCCAATCTAGGGCAGGCGGACGAAATACGTTCACTTGGAAGTGGCGTACATAATGATGGCCACTATGCAAAAGTTGGCAATCGAGAATATTGTGTGCGCATTGCTCGATACAAAGGAAAGCGAGGTTTAGTCCGTGAAGCTGACGCCCTTAAACGATTACCTGCAGGAATTGCACCAGAACTCATTCATTTTTCAGAAGACACGGTACCGATTGACCAATTGTGGAGTATCACGACATTTATCGATGGCGTACAAGTAAAACGTCTTACGACACCGCAGCTCAAATCTTTAGGCTCTCGGCTAGCTCAAGTCCACGCTATTCCTGCGCCAGACCATGATGTAGTAGATGAAGGTGAGGTGACTAGCGACAAAACCAACTTATGGCAATATCTACTATGGTCATGCCGATCATTCTACGATCCAAATGAAGACATGCCCGACAAACAACTTGAGATTCTTATTCCAAAACTAAAGCAGTGGTTTGGAGAGCAACAGAAGAGCTTACACGTTCCTACTACAAAACACTTACTTCATAAGGACGTCGGCGTCGGCAATATAATCGTTCGGGGTGATGAAGTATTTATCATCGACTGGGAAGACCGTGAGTTTGGCGACCCCATGTCTGACTTTCCAACTGGTTTTTGGGACATCGAAGCTGCGGGCAGAATTACTTTGATTCCAGAAGAACGACAGGCCTTATATGATGGATATTCTACGGAAGGGGGTGTCATTGACGAGGATCGCATCCAAACGTGGATGACATTCGACAAGATGGTCGTTGCATTATTCTTTGCGAACCGCATATATAAGCCAAGAGAGGATACTACACCAGAGCGGCTGAAAGCTTATCGTAGCGAACTTGCTAAAATTGTGGATTCAGTACAAGGGTTATTTGAGTAAGTGGGCAGGTATGCAGATTCTTTGGTCTTATAACCCAGGGTACTGCTCTATACGTAAAGTGGTCGACGTTATCATAGGGTCTACGACACTAACATCTTTGAGACCAGCTAAAGGGCTATACTCGTCATTTATGCTTGCACCAAAAAGACGACATTGTTATTTCAGATAAACACCCTTGTAATATGGAGTATTTTGGTTTGGTTATTCTGATAGCGTAGAGGGCTAAACAAACTACTTGAGATACCTGCTATTATTACCCTATGAGTTTTAGTTACACGCAACCCTACATTATCGTCGGCGCATTTATCGTTCGCGATGGTAAGGTACTGCTTATTCAGGAAAATCATGCCCCTGATAAAGGCAAGTGGAATCTTCCTGCTGGTAAATTGGACTTCGGAGAAACTCCGCTTGATGCAGCCAAGCGTGAGGCCTTTGAAGAAGCAGGGATTAATTTCACGCCCACATATCTGCTCGGCATTCATTCTATCTACCGTAAGAACGTCCCGGGAGAGGTTCATGCTTTACGTGTTATTTTTGGCGGCGGGCTAAAAATGATGTCAACCTCGAACACGGCGAAGCCGTTGACGGCATAGCTGAAATAGCTGATTACAAATGGCTGGAACCGGAAGAAATATTGTCCATGGACGGCAAACTCTTTCGCTATCACGACATTAAAAATCTGGTACGAAACTATCTGGACAAAACTCAATATCCGCTTAGCTTGATCAAGCACATAGTACAAGCGCAAGGAGCGCAGGCTATCCATCCCCTATGCTCCCGTCAAAATGACATACTTCTTCACAATGTTAGCATCTCTCAACCCGAACAAATGCGATGGCCATTCTTTATGCTGTACCATATTCGGATCAGTCAAACTGCGATTTCTATCGCGGCTTTTGATTTGTATGAATAGATCTCGAGTAGATTCTGGTTCATTCACATGCTCCATTCAGGTATTATTACCTTATGGCTCAATCTGATAACCCCTGGAGAACTCTCGGCAGCAAGATTATTTACCAGTCGCCATCGCTAACACTGTATGAAGATGACGTCATTAAGCCGAATGGCAAACAGGGTAAGTACTCTTATACTAAAAGTCCACCCTTTGTATTGGTGATTGCTTTTGACAGCGGACGATTTGTTTTGGTTAAGCAGTTCCGCTACCCATTGCGAAAAATGATTACAGAGTTTCCTGGCGGGAGTATTGATGAGGGTGAGAGCCCTTTAGAGGCAGCAATGCGTGAACTTGAGGAAGAGACTGGTTTTAAGGCCAAAAAGTGGACTAAGCTTGGCTCTATTCTCAATCCTAACGAGGCGACTGTATTCATAGCAGAAGAGTTAGAAAAAGGCAAAAACAAAATGAGAGATGATGGGATCGAAGGTTTTATGCAATTCACACGTGCCGAATTGGACGACATGATCGCACATGGTGAACTCACAGACTCTAAGACACTAGCATGTCTTTTATTATTTGATCGGTACGCGTCTCGATAGAATTCTATAGCACGTTGCCCAACCCTAGAGGCCAGGCTAATCGTCTTATTTCTCGTTGCAGTAGGCATACTTTCTACATCGGTAACGCCTCCCGGGCCAAACAAAACTCAATGATCCCTTTTAAGCGGCATCAAGGGTATGAACCCAAATATCAGAAAACGACCCTGCGAAACGAGTATTTATGTTCGGCCATTTGAGGAGAAAGAGTACAAGCCAGACTCTGTCTAATCCAACAGCGGTTCCCCGAGCGTAAGCTCTAATCCTTACCCACATCTCCCTCTCTCGCCAGCTGCATACCCGCAACCAGATCCTGCAACCTCTGGTAGCCAATCCACAGCGCCTTGATGCCCGGTGGTCCATCCTGACCTCTCGCTAGG
>JAJZCD010000032.1 GCA_021851735.1 bacterium
CCCCTTTTACGACAATATGGTCAGCATTCATAGGATTCGTTCCTCATCTAAGACAGGTTGATAATACGCACGTGAACCGTGTATCGGCGATACGGCATACCGGCAGCTACGAAGCGAAGCAAATAATACGTGCGTATCCATCAAGAACAACCGAAAATCGCACAACCGCCACCCGTATACTCGCATCATGTAACTGATTAAGTATACCGTTTTTTGCCATGTTTTTCTATACCCATACCCTTGCGTTACCTCGTAGCCACCTGTTTAGTGTGACTACGCCGGTAGGCGTTTAAGCCCCGCCCTAATAGCAGTGCTTGCCTACGGTTATATACGACCAGATATACTGGTACCTATGAAGTTCGCAAACCGGCACAGCAAGCGCATACTCACCGACGCAGCAGGATACTTGTTGCTCGTCGCGGCGCTCCTTACCGGTTGGCTCCCTGGACCTGGCGGTATACCGCTCGCAGCGGCAGGATTAGGGCTATTATCCATTCACAATACGTGGGCTAAGCGGCTGAGGAATCTTGTGCTAGAACGAGGAGGCGCTATAACATCCACGTTGTTTCCGAAGGTCCCCTGGATAGAGTGGGTCTACGACGGCATCGCGCTTCTGTTACTCTGTCTGACGTTTTGGCTTGGCATACGCCATGCTAGCATCTGGCAAGTCGGGCTCGCCGTAACCACTTTTTTTATTGCCCTATTTATAGCACTGGTTAACCGGGATCGTTTGCAGAGAATACGCGGCAACCATAAGCGTTAATAAAATATTACTTGAGTTTTGTCAAATTCTAGCGTACACTGAACTGCATAACGCACCGAGGGGGTGTCCATGCAAACTCTAGTCGTGCTCGGCGAAATACCTGGCACCAATTTTCAACTAACATTTACCATGTGGCTCGGCATCGTCCTAGCTCTTAGCGTCCTACTTTTCGCGCATTATACATGGCGCAGGCGCAGTGGTATGTACATATTTGTGACTACGTGGGTCGCTCGGTTTATCCACCAACACAACACCCAGTAAGCCGTACGATTCGGCTACGCGGTATCACTAGTCGAGTGCAGGCATAATGCTCTCAGCATACAACTGTAGTTCTTCAAGTATATAGCGCCTGTCTTGGCCCTGCTCAGCGTGAGCTAATTCACCAAGACGATGCATAAATTTTGCCAGACGGCTATGTGTGCCACCATCGATAAGGACTCGGGAGCGATACTGTTCCCAGGCCGCACGTTCTTCGTCGGTAAGGTGCTGCGGGTAATTGCGCGCCTTATATCGCGGCAACATATCGCGCAAGCGCTGATCATGCAGGTCATCGTGCATGGCAGCGAGCTCTTCCGGCTTGGCGTCGCGTATTGCCGCCGTACGTTGTTTATCGCTATCACTAAAAAACCCGCCGTCATATAAAGCGGCTTCAGCGTCAACCACCTCGTCCTGTCGCTGCGCAGCGCGTGCCTCGTCAAGTAGCTCACGAGCTTTGAGGATGTTGGGCGCAAACTCAGCAGTAGCCATGAGCTTCTTAAGGTTGGCCTGCGCGACTTCCGGCGTAATATGTAATCGTTGTTGTACTGCCACCTCTTTGATAACCCCCGCCGGCGACATTGCCGGACAACGGTTGAACTTTACTGTTTTTACCGGCAACCGTGGTGGCGCGTCAGCGTCTCTAGTATACGACCAACGTGCGGCTAGAGCCTCAGGCGTAAGGCCCACGAATTCCGTCGGATCATGGCGCAGATCATATACCAGGGCACCCTGCGTATCATCAGCATGCAGTACGTGCACCATTGCCGTCTTTTCGACCTCGCTGCTATACGTGCTGCTACTGTATAAAAATGTCGGGTTGACGGCCAGGAACTGCTTGACGGCCCGTTTGTCACGCAGTTGCAGCAAATACTCGAACAGTTTTGGCTGTTTGGTCTGAATAAGCTTCGCAACGGCAATACTTGCCATAACGTCGCTCAGTGCGTCATGGGCATTTTCGTGATCAAGGCCGTTATGCTGTGTTATGAGTTCCAAGCGATTAGTTGGTTTGCCGTCGTCAGTCATTGGCCAGTTGATCCCGTCTGGCCTCAGCGCTCGGGTCATGCGAACTACATCCAATAGATCCCAACGCCCCTTGCCGTCCTGCCACTCCCACTCGTAAGCATCGTAGAAGTTACGGTAATGCAAAAAGCGCATGAACTCGTCATCAAACCGTACGGTATTGTAGCCAACAAAAATTGTACCCGGTGTGGCAACTTCTTCGTGAAACATCCGCAAAAACTCGGCTTCCGTTACACCGTCTTGCAACGTAGCTTGAGGCGTAATGCCAGTAATTAAGATCGCGTCAGGGTCGGGCAACACATCGTCGCCGAGCTTGATTAAACTGTTCACCGGCTCACCAACTGGATGCAAGTCCATGTCGGTACGCTGGCCGGCAAATTGCATAATACGCCCCTCACGCGGGTTTATGCTTGACGTCTCAAGATCGTACCAAAAAAAGCTCTGCGTCATACCATCAGTGTATCACTCTCGATTGGTTTACATAGCAGTGTATCCAATAGTTTCAGTAACGTAGCATACATTTGCTACCGAGAGACCCCTGCTTTGTATGCACCACTTCGCCTGCTACTATAGCTACATGCAGATACTGGACCGCGCAGAAACATACCAACTCTGGGATCAATACTGGCAGAGTATGAAAGAGGAATGGTTTAAGGTTGAAGTTCGTCAAGACTACACGGGCGAGGACGATAGCCCGTCTCTCCGTGCTTGGCTTGCGGGGGACAAAGAGAAAAGTGTTGCCTTGATTTTGGAAGCTGCGCATAGCGGCTGGTCGAAACAGTATAAGGAAAAAACTGATCAGGGAGTATTGATGCGACGCATTCGGATTATTCAAAAACCATATACTCCGTACACAGCTTGGGAGATTGAGCACTATAAACGTATCAATATTCCGGGCGGTGAACAGATTTTTACTATAGACGCGCAGCAAGCAAAAAACCTGAAGCTACCTAGCGGTGACATGATGCTGTTCGATAACAGGTACGCCGTAGTGTGCGGCTATGATGATACTGGACGAATGAGTCAACAGACTTTCTATGATGAAAATGACGACATTACCAGCTTCTTGGAACTCAAGAGTAGCTTGCTCGATCTAGCTCAACCGCTTCAGACACACCAATGATTATGTCGTTGAAACAGTAATGATCTCTAGCAATGCTTCATGTACCACGCCATTGGAGACTACGACGCCCGCAAACGGAGCACTGTAATCGAGCGGCTTTCCATGTAAATTGGTGACTCTGCCACCAGCTTCTTCGACTATAACCTGAGCTGCAGCCATATCATGGTCAGTAGAGCCCGCTTCAACGAATCCGACGAACCTCCCCCTCGCGACCAATACAGACTTATATATAGAACCACTGAACGTTACAGGTTTCGGAATAGTACGTATGTACGGCAAGCGAGTAATCTCTTTTACGTCACTTGCCACCGCGACAACACCGTTTTGTAATCCATCAGATGAAACCGCCAGTTTCTGTGCATTACAGTAGCTCCCCTTGCCCTTTACTGCTGTATAGAGCTTATCGAGGAACGGGTCGTAGACAACACCAACCATCGGTTCGCCATCCACAACAAACCCGAGCGAGAACATTGCGGTTGGGACTCCCCATGTAAACGCTTTCGTGCCGTCAACCGGGTCACATATCCATTTTCGTCCCATTCCATGAGTAGTGGTGCTAGCCTCCTCCCCTATAACACCGTCCTCTGGAAATAGGTGCGACAGTTGCTCAATTACCAGACGATTAATTTGCTTGTCTGCAATCGTTACAGGACTACCATCCTCTTTTGTTTCTTGCTGCTGGTCACCATCAAAATATGTGCGCATAATGTCACCGGCATGGCGGGCAATGCTAATTGCGGCCTTTAATTCATTATCGTAACTATCCATGACCAGAGTATAGCAAGACCTTGCCACTACGGCGACAGACTAGACGAGATCTCGGATGCTCTACCCATAATTATATAAACACGTCGTATGATTATACGACGTGTTTATATTAGTTTTGAGCCAGCGTAACCTGTATGATACATACTATGAAACGCAGGGCTAAGCCAAAACTTATGCTTAGTAGTACGCTGAGGCATGTTACGGTCGACGTAGCCGCCATCGCCATAGTCATGCATGACCTCGGCCTTACGGATTCCACCATTGCTAGCGTCACGCTATACATTGACGACATTCCTCGTCTGACGACAAGAGGAGTCACGTGGCCCAAGCACTTGGCAAGAATACGGTTCCCTACTGCCAAAGCAACCGGTACACTGATTTGTCTCAGCAGCAGGTTACTTATCTCAGGGTCAACGCAGCATACGATTACCACCACGCTCATACACGAAATTCAGCATGCGGTACAGTTTCAGAATAAAGATCCTCGAGTAATCATTGGAAAAGTAACTGAGATCACTCTACTGCTATGCGGCATACTACTTGGGTTAACTGATGCGTCCGGACCCTGGATATATCGGATATTAGTAACACTGATTACGGCATTCTTCGGTTTACACGTTGGCTACAGGCTTGCCCTGGACGAGATACAGGCCAGACGAGTCGCGAGTAGCTATGCTAGCAAAAAGGACCTGGTGCTTTTTAAAGAGTAATCGGTTCAGTTTCCGTTATGGATTCTCAGGCGAGAGATATATGACGATACAGGTGCCATCAACTTCATTTAGTAGTTGAAGCTCCCGCCAGCAATGCGGATAGTATCGTCAAGTTGCACCCCCTGTTTGACCAGTTCATGCATAATGCCCATTTTGCGCATAATATCACGCAAACGGCGGATACCTTCATCGTTATCGAAATCAGTACGGGCGGCAAACCGTTCTATCTTGCTGCCGGTCACCACAAACATACCACCTTCGCGACTCACCCGCCAAGCACTTTGCCCCTGTAGTCTTAGCACTGGGATACTGTCCGTCTCAGGCTGTTCAGCAATTTGGCGCTTACGCTCAGCATCAACTGCCGCCCGGACCGCATACAGCAGCGGCTGCATATTTGTGTGGGCTTGAGAAGAGATAGTGAACAGCTGCACATCGGCGGGTAATACCGCTTGTAGCTGTGCACGCTTTTGTTCAAGTACCTCAGGCGATACCAGATCAGTCTTACTGAGCGCCACAATTTGCCGCTTGGTAGTCAGGTTCAAACGATACGTTTCAAGCTCTTTCTGTATCGTCTGGTAGTCCGTTACAACGGCATCGCTCGTAGCATCAACCAAATGTAACAGCATAGCCGTACGCTCCACATGGCGTAAAAACTCATCGCCTAAGCCCTTACCGGCAGCAGCCCCCTCGATAAGCCCTGGAATATCTGCAAATAGCAGACTGCTTTCATGATCCACATCAACCACGCCCAAGTTTGGTGTCAGCGTTGTAAACGGGTAGTCAGCTATTTCGGGCCGGGCATTGCTAACCACGCTTAGTAGCGTAGATTTACCGGCGTTCGGCAGGCCGACTAGCCCTACATCAGCAATCAGCTTGAGCTCAAGTGTCAGTTCAACTGCTTCGCCTGACTCGCCCTTTTCGGCGAACTTGGGAGCCTGGCGTGTGCTGCTGATAAAATGGGCGTTACCGAACCCACCACGGCCGCCTCGCGCTACCACTGCCTCTTGTCCGTCTTCGGTCAGATCAACTACGACCGAGCCCGCCTGGTCGGTCACTACGGTCCCGACCGGTACCATGACCCGTACGTCTTTACCATTTCTGCCATGCCGCCGGACTTTATCGCCGTCGCCACCGGCATCAGCGGCTACTTCACGGTGGTACCTAAACTTAACGAGCGTGTTCTGGTTACGTGACGCCACGAATATAACGTTGCCGCCGTTTCCGCCGTCGCCACCGTCCGGTCCGCCTTTATCAACATATTTCTCATGGCGGAAACTGACGCGGCCGTTACCGCCGTCACCTGCTTTTACCATAACCGTCACATGGTCAATAAATTGCATACAACTCTAGTATACCAGAGATAGAGTGGCATAACTATACGAAATGTGTTCTAGATGTAGGAATAGCTAAAACTTGCGCCACCAGTTTCGTTCCCATGCTAGCGGTAGATGTAATGCTCGAAATGTGAAGCGGGTACCCAGCCGCTTGTGCCAACCCTGCCCCAACCAGCTAGTCCGTTCATGTCACTATACACAATTTCAGACCCGTCGGCTGACACCTTCTCAACATACGCTACGTGGTCTCCAGTAGTAGTCTGAGCAATTGCACCAGCCCGTGGTATGGTGGTGACCACCCAGCCGCTTCTGGCGGCATAGTACGCCCACGTCTGAGCGTTTCCCCAGTTACTAGGCACAGCAATCCGTGAAGCTACATACCAAGTACACCAACCGTAATCGTAGCCGTTATTACCGTACAAGCACGGGTATACGGATTTCCACCGGCCGCAGGCGCCACCAGTCGTGGCGTTATATTGCGGCGTAAATGAGCCGCCAAATATACCCGCATACGCATAGTACGTAGGTATTGTAATCTGACCATTCGGTATCAAAACACGCTCGCCAACATGGATACCGGATAATTCAGCATCATTATAGCTAATAATCGCATTGGAACTTACTTTATACTTGGCAGCCAGGCTTTGCACCGTATCGCCCGTCTTTACGGTATACACTATGCCGTTTATGGGCGGGATCTCCAGTTTTGTGCCAAGCGCAACAATGTTGCCGTTCAGATTATTAGACCACCTGATGCTATCGGCGGACACACCAAACTTATTTGCAATAGAGGTTACCGTATCGCCCGCCTCGACAACGTACATCTTTATGTTCTTACGGCTTTTCAGTGCGGTTGCTACGATCTGTGGCTTAGGAGCTATTCCAGTGCCACTGATACTGAGATCAACGGCTACCCGGGCACTCTGAGCCTGGTTGCTGATAGCGTTCACCTCGGGCAAATTCGCCATACGCGCAACGTTAGCAGCAATATCATACGACGTCAGCCCGTCTACCGGTTGCGAGGGCGTTACCTGGGCGGGCGTAGGTACGACAGCGTTTGTTGCCGATACGACTCCGCTTGCCATCACGTGGTTGCTCTGTGACCCCATCGCTACAAAGGTTACGACGCCCCCCAGCACGATCAAATTGGCAATAATCAGGCTATAACGAATGAGACGCTTGCGCGCCGTACGACGGTTCAGCTTTTTTTGCAGCCGATTTGTTATGCGTAACCGCCGCTGATTTATAAGATGGGCCGGAACCGGCCTCGTATGTGTGACACTAATGGTTTTATACTCCTGGTTTTTGAAGTATGTTCGCAAACGCCCAAACGAGCACCTTTTGCGATACACGTAAGTAGAACGCGTAACTCACCATATGTTTATGCTAATGCAAAATGTAACCTAGTATTCGTACTACACGGAACACATCGCTACGGTGCTAATGGTAGCAGTTTCCAGCTAGTATCGCAAGCGTCAGTACAGGGCATTCCCGTTGTTGTGGGACACGCACAAAGAGGAGAGCACGCATACGGCAACCCTGGTACTAATGACATAATTTGTGGCAGTACTGGCTAATATACGCCTCGTGTTGTTGTAGTGTCTTGGCAAAGTGCGTGACACCGTTATCGCCGGTTACAAAATAGAGCCAGTCGGTATTGGCGGGGTGCGCCACAGCTTGCAGCTCCTCTGCATTGACGTTGCTGATAGGCGTCGGCGGCAACCCGGTGTGCAGGAGCGTGTTGTATGGCGTATCGTACGTGAGCGACGTACCCTGTCCTGCCAAACGTGAACCATACATAGCCGTCACATCGCTACCCAGCTTCATACCTACATGTAGTCGCTTCAGGAATACTTGCGCTGCCTGTGCCCGGTCGCTTGGGTTCGATACTTCCTGACCAACAATCGATGCCAGTATAATCCCTTGGTACGTGCTCAGTCCCTCTTTAGCAAAGGCTGCCCGTATTTCGGGGGTAAGATGCTGCTGCATTTCAGCAATCGACTCCTGTACGATTGTCGAGGCTTTGGTACTAGACGTACGCTGGAACGAATCCGGGTACAGGTACCCTTCCAGATCGTTGCCAACCGGCTTATCTACGAGCGCAGGACTATTTTTATATGCGCTGGGATTGAGCGCGGCATCTACGTCCGCCTCGCTGAATCCGTCGTTCAGAAGCGACTGCTTAATTTGTGCAAGCCGTTGGTCGGGCAATATCGTTACCAGCTCGCTGAGCACTTTGCCATGGGAAAGCTGGCTGACAATTGTCTGCACGCTCTGTCGGGGACTCAGCGAATAGGTACCCGCTTTGAGGTACTTGCCGACACCCTCGTGACGTACGTACGCTTCAAAGGTCCAAGCACTCCGGATAAGCCCACGATTATGCAGCATATCGGCAATCATGGACGGGCTATCTCCAGCATTAATCGTGACAGTCTGTGTTGCACCGTGCATATTTACCGGCTTCAGGTTTGCTTCGTAAAAACGCCAGATGATAATCGTCGCTAACACCAGCACGAGAAAGAGCACTGACACCGATAGCACTACACGCCAGAGCCAGGAATGTCCGCTTTTATGTGCGCCTAATTTATACATCTGCCCGTGCTTCCCCTATTGATTGTTCAGTCAAATATCGTTCCAGTATAACTGTTGCAGCCAGTGCGTCAATATCGGCTTTGGTATGTTTACGGCCGGCCAGCCTGCTTTCGGCGTCGACACTGGTGAGCGTTTCATCGCTGAGCTGTACTGGTACGCTGAGCTCAGCTTGTAATCGTTTCGCGAATGCCTCGGCAGCCCGGGTTTGCGCGGTGTATCCGCCATCCATCCCGCGCGGCAAGCCAACCAGTACGATGCCAGCTCGTTCCTGGTCTACCAGCTTACGCACGTCGTCTAACAACGTATGGCCATTATCTAACGTGGTCAACGGGCGTGGCATGCGTGCGATTGTATGGGCAATCGCGACGCCGACCCGTTTTTCACCATAGTCGAGTGCTAGTATGTACTCGGCAGTCATATATCCCGTCCTCTAACCACCTACTTATGTTTTCGCTTTAATAATTTGAATCGTCGTTTTGCTGAGATTCTTAGGGACACTGTCTACCCAGAACGGACTGAAGTGGACAGTCACACCGGTGACTCCCGGCGTTTGCTTAATAAAGCTCAGCACATCGCCACTCTTTTTACCAACCAGCTGTGCTTTCAGTTTTGCTATATTGATCTGCGGCCCGGCTAATGACTTCGTAGTCATAGATACATTTGCGGTTGTTGCGGTTGCTGACAACGGTTCCGTGAACTGAGCATTGGAAACACCGTCATTTAGAATGACCTGTTTGCCTTTATCCAACTGACTCGTGACATCGGCATCAACCAGTTTCTGGAGGTCAGTCTTCGACACGCCGAGCATCGTATAGGTAGTAGTCGCCTTGACTGTGACGGTATCAGCCTGCGTACCGGCAGTAGCACTGGGAGTTACGGTTGGCGTACCAGCCAAAAATGTCGTGGAAACCGGCACAAGCCCTTTAGACTGCAAGTCCGATTCAAGCTGACTCTTGACCGTACTCGTATCGGCGGCAGTAATTTTACTCGTCGCGTTGTTAATATCATTTTGCGTTACGATCTTGATAATAGCATCGGTACCACCAGTAGCACTCCCCGTACCAGTCACACCCGACCGGCCCGTCACACTAAAGTTTACCGAACCCGACGTATTGTAGTTGGAACCACCGTTGAGTGCCGTGATGTTTACATTATTCGTCGTGAAGGTTACGCACGGGTAATTAACGCCTGATACAGTAAAGGAAGCAGTGTCTTGCACTACATACACGTTGCCACCACTCGTGCTAATACTCGTACCAACCGCAATCGCTTGAGGATTCCCGGAACCGGAGCATTTGGTTTCAGAGAATTGTGCCGTTCCGGCAGCCTTATTACCATTATTCTGTTGACCGGTAGCCGGTACTTGTTGGCTTGAGGTTTTCTGCACGCTCTGAGCAGTAGCCGGTACAACATCGTTAGCGGTGTCAAGTGTCTTCGCAGCCGTACTGAGCGTCAGATCGATATTGGATGTAATCGTACTGCTGTCGGTACGGATTTTTATAGTTGCCTTCGGCGCTAGCTTAACGGCATACACCCACCCGGCCGCAAGCAATATAATGGCCAAAAATGCCAGAAATAACCGCTTCCGGAAGCTATCGAAGTTAGGGACCTTGAGCTTTTTGTTCTTCTTGGGCTTTTTGCCTCGTGGCGCCGCTTCTGCCGGCTCGGCTGGCGTGGCAGCCGTATCGTCTGTCTCTTCGTCATCCAGGCTTATGGGACCGTCCAAATCGTCATCGGCGTCGCTGCCAGCCGCACTCACAGCGTCCAGTTCGCCAATTGACTTATCGGCGGCAGCGCTACGATCAAAGTCTACTGCATCCGCGTCTCCACTACCATCGACGATATGCAGCGGCTCATCAATAGTTTCCGGTCCGTCGCCCGGAAGCTTCGGTGCGTTTGGTATGCTTGGCTTACTGTTAGGTGTACTTGCCACGTGAATACCGACAGCTCCGGCTAGTGGCATTAGGCCATGCTCGGCTGTAACTAGCACTAAGTTTTTGTCAGCGCTCTCAGCCGTTCGCTTGAGCAGTTTCATATTCACGATACTCTGCAACACCGGCGAGCGTTTCGGAAGTACCAAAGCGACCACCTTACCTTTGGCGGTCTGCACCTTGTCAATGATCGTCGTTATTTCATCATCGACATCAATATAGATGGTCTCTTTACCGGGTACGCCATTCATCGATTGTATTTTAGTCACAGTAGCAATTCTCCAACACCGAGCAAAGACCCGGTGCAATACTGCGCCGCGCATCGTTCCATTCATGAAGCATTGACATCTGGCAATTGAACATGTTTACACTCGTAACATTCTGTCGATTTTTTCTTTTACGGATGTAGTGCCCGTACCATTATATTGTAACGTATCGAGTCCAACACGCAGTAGCCCCATAGCGGTTATGAAAGTATGGTCATTCACGTGACCCGTTAGGTCAGTAACTCCTACCACCTGATCCGGGTGTATGTGCTGGACGGTCGGTTTACGGGTAAAGGGCAATTTAGTGTACCAATCGCTTTCGTGCAAACGATCCATAAGCATGTCGAGCGAGGAACCGCCGCCGCACAGTAGAATCTTGTGTGGTAAGTGATCCAGTTTGGTAAACTCACCTAACCCCAATTCAACGCCGCTTATCCAGACATCAAGTGTTTTCTTGAGTGCTCTTTCTACAGTAGGCTTTTGTTTAGTGGGAATACGATCACTGGCCAGGTTTAGCTTAAGTTTTTCTGCCAGCGTAAAATCAACACTCAGATCACGTTCGATGCCGCGCGTATAGGCCCGGCCGCCTATGCCGAACATTTTGGTTCCCTGTACGCCGCCATCATTAATAACCGCTATATCAGTCGTACCACCGCCTACATCCATCAGCACAGCGCTCATAGAGTTGCTCTGGTTGTCACCAATAACACTTCGGGCTACTGCAAACGGCTCGGCCGCTACTGCCAATAGCTCAAGGTCAAGCTGCTCGGCTACGCGCTCCAACGCGCCAATATGTACCAGTGGTGCAAAAGCGGTATAGAGCTGCACGACAACGTCACGGCCTTGGAAGCCAATCGGGTTGGTAACGGTATACCCGTCTATCTCTATGCCAACCATAGCGCTATTAACGAGTCGTACCTCTATGTCTTTGCCGCCAAGTTCCCAAGCAAGTTCTTTCTTAGCCTTCGCCTCGGCACGTTGCTGCACGAGTTTTATAATGCGTTCAACCTCAGCCAGATCGAGCGCCTCATTCGGTTGTTTCCGTGCTACTCGGACTGTTGTCGTCGTCCCCTTGACTAATTCACCAGCTATACCGATGACGGTACTGCGGACACTCACGCCGGCTTGCGCTTCAGCGTCATTAAGCGCGGCATCACAGTTCTCAACTACCGCCCCAATGTCCGCGACCGCTCCGGCCTGCATATCGCTCAAACCCTGGTGAGACCGGCCGACACCAACAATTTCTATCCCCCCATCAGCCACGCGGCCAATGAGCGCTTTCACATACTCTGTGCCGATATCGAGCGCCACTACATACCGTGTACCGTCGGAGGTATTCCTAGCCACCGGTACGCGACTGAGCGCTGCGTCTTTCAGCCCCTTGAACTTATCAAGCATATACGTTTTATTTTAGCATGGTCGTCAGCGGTACGGTAATGTTTATTCACGTATTCCACAACTATATCTATAACACCCGCCCGAGTGACTCTAATCGGAGCGTTTCGTACCTAAGATATCTTCAAAGGAGCCGTCATACGCCTGAATAGCGCAACCCGAGAATTGACATTAGGCATATATGCGCATGTAATTATTAAAAATGCCAGATCATCCACTCATAGGCTTACAGCCACCAGCAGTAGACATTACCGTAAGCTCAAAGCACCTCGATGCGCTCACACCGATAGCACATTCTCCTGAAGAGGATACTACTAACGAGGCTATGCCAGACTCTCATACGCGTAGACGGCGTATAGCAGCAGCCTGCGCACTTGCGGCCGCCGGTGTTTTTACTGTAGCAGCCGCACCCAACGCCCCAGGACACGACTGGACAGCACTACAGTTTACTATTGCCAGCTCGGATATAGGAGCATCTGCCGGACAAGCTCCGCCGTCTTGCCGAGGTATGGATTCACGTTACCTATTACCCAACGGTCTATCCAAAAAAACAGCTATTAGCATGGAATATAGCGACACCTGGGACGAATATCAGCAACCCATGGCAATGAAGCTTGCCGCAAAGTTGCATAGCAAGTACTGTGACTCCGCAAAGTTTTATAGCAGTATGCACGCCTTCGAAGACAACTACTACGCCATGATACCTGGCACACATCTTTATACGTTTTATCCATTGCCTTGGGCCTTACAGAACAGCAATAATGCGCCATTTGACGATGACGCGCTCTGGAGTGCATCACTTCTGAACCTCAACGAGCCAAAGCAACTGCGTATGGCTGAAGATATTTTCAGGCTGGTTATGAGTCAGTGGGATAGGCACGGCGGCGGTATTTACTGGCAGGTGCAACTGCCTAGCACCACCAACCACTCACGAGCTGCCGTTTCAAATGCTCCGGCAGTTCTACTAGGTATCGAGTTGTACCGGCAAACCTACAACCCCATGTATCTCAGAGAGGCGGAAAAGATCTACGGTTGGCTGAACACAACACTAAGAGACCCAAAGACCGGCCTCCTTTTTGACCATATTACCGGCGATAAGATATCCCGACACATCTACACGTATGCTCAAGGCGTCAACGCACTGGCCGAAGCCCAGTTGAGCGTTATAGACCCTGAGCACTACTCCTTACAAAACGCTATGCAGCAAATACGATCGACCATACAGTACACAGGCCGCCGCGGCCCCCGGGAAATCCCTAAGTTCGATAGCATATTCTATGACTGCGCGCTACAGATCGCTACCCAAGCCCATGACAAGGCCTTCACTAAAGAAGTGGTAACCGCCCTCAAGCGAGCGCTGCAAGCCGCTCCCAAGCACCCTACAGAACTTGGTACATACGCCGGCGAAGTGACGATGTCTGAGCTTCTCAAGATATCCGAAGACACTAGGAACAGACAGCTATGTGCCGCTGCGCTTTCCAAAAGCGCACTTGCCGCAACATGTCAGTCTGCCACTCATGCGAATGCTGAGACAGGCGGAAGCGCTAAAGTGTTTACCGTCAGATGACAATGCCGCCGCCAACGACACGATCATAGCCTGTACTTGTCTCGTACACGACGGCCGACTGGCCTGGTGTTATCGCGCGGATGTCCTCGGATAGGTCTATGCGCGCGCTACTGGTCGGGCCGTCTTTAAGAACAACCGTGCATGCAACGAGTGGAGCCCGGTACCGCGTGCGTACCTGGTAGGTTACTCCTGGTTCAGGCGGTTGGTTAATCCAATGCAGATCCGTCAGGTTTAAATTACGATGCCATAACCGCGTGTCTTGTAAGTCGGTCGTAACATATACTTCATTCTTCGCCATGTCCTTACCGACCACGTAAAACGGCAGGCCGCCGCCGACGTGCAGTCCGTGCCGCTGGCCGATGGTATAAAAAATGGCACCGTCATGTTCACCGACGAGCGCACCGTTTTGATCGATAATACGGCCGTGCGGTTGCTCACCCAGCTCGTGCAATAAGAAATCCTTTATTCCAACCTTACCGACAAAACAGATACCCTGGCTGTCCTTTTTATCCGCCGTCGCCAAACCCAGCTCAGCCGCCTTAGTACGCACGTCGGCTTTCGTCGCAAAGTCGCCA
>JAJZCD010000033.1 GCA_021851735.1 bacterium
CGATCTTAGATGATCCCACAATATTCTAGCTTCGGCGGTGTCGTCTCCGTCCATTAGCATAATTGATCGGTATCCTTCCAGTACGTAAGGTATGGCACGGGAAGGCGTATACGTAAACTCCATAGCTGGATCGCCCCAGCCGGCATCGCCCCAGTCCAGTAACCATCCGAAGGCATCGTTAGTAACCATAATGTTACCCATGTGTGCGTCATCATGCAGGAAACGTCGGAACGAAGACGCCTCTTCGACGGCGGGCAGTAAGCGCTTGAATACTGTCGTAAGCCACTGTCGGTTATCAGTGCTTAAATAGCCTGATTCCGTCAACGCTTCAATTAATTGCATTGCATCTATTCGATATGGTCGATCGAGAAAACCTTTAGGGTCGGGACACGTGGTGACTTGCTGATGTAACCTGGCAATCTCAGCCCCGAATTCTCGGTATATACGGGCGCGTGAAGCTGGGTCTCCGCTATATTCAAGTAGTGTTTGTCCGTGGACTCGCTCATATATCGTGTATGGCACTGGCAAGATTGTCTCCGAGTCATCGTATGCAATGAGACGAGGAGTTTTGATGTTGTGCGCTGTAACAACAGGCACGGCCACTGACTCCGTGCGAGCATCGGCGTATGCATTGGGGTGATTGCGGGCAACGCGCAGTACGTAGTTATTACCTAAGCCGTAGAGTATATTGCTGATGCCGGTCGTTGCCATCTTAGTCACGTCGTCATGTTTCAGGGGAAGTTCGGCGCGCTTGAATATCATTGCAAAGTCAGCGGGCGTTATTACTACCTCCTCAACTGTGCTGCTCAGAATAGGGGGCTCAGTGTGTCGCTTAAAACTACCGTTTGATCCGGACATAGGGTTAATAATATCAAATACACTTGGTCCGCGAAACTGATGAGTCTTCCCGGAGGGGTGGGCGCGCTACTTTGAGACTATTGAGATCGAAATTTAGGGCAACTCGAGTTTAGTGATAGTGCCTGTCTTTGGAATAAATAGCTCCGACGTAGGAATATGCAGTACGTGAGCAATGCCTGCTATCAATTGACCGTGCGTGACCCAAACTCGTTCGAGCGGCGGGTTTTTTAGTAGTTTTTGTGCGGCTGCTATCGCCGAAGGCGGTGCTTCTTTTCGCGCAAGCATTGCGTCCAATATTTCAGGGGGCTCATCGCCGCCAACCTCGTTCAACACACTGTATATATTGATGTGCTGGAATCCGGCATAGTGTGCTGTTTCGTACGCTCGCTTCATTGCCGAGGTCGCAGCCGGTTCAATACGTGTATCTATGTCGATAGCTTGTAATTCTTTGCTGAGTGTTTTAGCCTCTTCAATACCTTTTTCAGTGAGAGCGCCACCTTTTGGTCCGAAGCTTGCTTGATTATACCGATTACCTTCACTAGCTCCGTGGCGAATGACGTAAACTACCCAGCTCATCCTTACATTTTAACAAACGCCGCATACACTAGGTAGAGCCTGTGGTGAGTCTCTACTTGCCGAAGAAAACCTTGCGAAGTGTTGATGGACGATTGTCTATTGCTCCGTAGTCATTAGCAGCCTTCGTCCCCGGAACAAATAAGTACATAAGTAGCACGAAAAAACTGACAAGAGGCACAAAACTGAGCAGGGCCATCCAGCCGGATTGATTTAGGTCATGCCAGCGCCTGACAGCAGTCGATATGCTAATCGGGATCATAGCTATTATGCCAACTATGCCAAAAACGAATCCTATGATGTTTGCGATGGTGTTCCCTCTTAGTACGAGTCCAAGTGCAATTGGTATAAGGAAATAGACGAAGGGGTATAGTAGTGAGAGTAAAAATCCTTGTCTGTTTAGCCGTCCGCTAAACATGCCAGTTTGTATGGGAGGAGTGGAAGCTGCTGCGGGATTTTGGAATTGTGAGGGGTAGGGCACGGGTGCTGCTCCTGAGCCCATACCTGAAGGTACGTTTGCTTGTGCTGCTGTCGCAGGGGAAGGATACTGAGCCTGTGGTTGAAAAGTGTTTGCGGGGTCATTTGGAGCAACGGGCTGAGGCTGCTGCGGTTGCTGCGCCTGATCTTCGGGTTGTGGTTGCTGGTATGGGTTTGGTGTGGGCGTATTGTCTGGGTTCATTTTCTTTTATTTAGCTTAAGGTTACTACAGCTACCATAGCACGAATGTTTCTTGATGGCCATAGGTGGATTGTGGCTTCTATGCCGGATGCAAATCCAACACTTTTTACAGTTGTGTTCTCTGCTGCCGGCAAGGTACGTGAAATAAAGCTAAGGAGCGGTAGCAAGTGTAATGGTACCAAGCACGCCATTTGTATCACCACTTGATGCGACTATGCAGTCATTCAAATCTGGAATTCGTAGGTAGCCGTTTATCGTAGAGCCTACTTTACTACGAACTTTCTCTATGGTTATAGCTGATCAATTAGCTTAATCACGGTGTTCTTGTCTTTTTCGTAGACATGGCAAGAATCTAAAAAATGATAGTACTTGCCGACCGGTTTTCCAGCACGTTCGGCGATGTAATGATGCAGCGAAATGAACTCCAACATATTCATTAGCAACTTCTTGTACGCGTCAGATGAGTTAGTGTGTACGTGGCATTCAACTTTCCCGTGTTTAATACGTGCCCAGATAATTTGCGTACACGGCTGGATGACTTGGTCTTGGTCGATATTCTTGTCCCAAATTGAGATTTGGGCCTCGGGTAGGGGCATGTTTTCGTTCAGGTGGCTTATAAGAAACTCAATCTGTGAGTGTGGCTGGTCGAAGGCCCTGTGGTGGTAAATCTTCGTCCATTCGTGGGTTACGTCACTCTCGTTTTCCCCTGTGTAGATATACCGATTGATAATATCAAGGTCAGCCTGCGCCATCGGGAAATGCTTGTCGGCTGGAGCTACCTCAGGGTTATCCACTTCAATGAGAGCGATCTCGTCACGCCAGTATTTTTGATCATCGGTTTCAGCGCCCTGTTTGGCGAGTGACCGAAGCGTTTTACGCCAAGCTTCATTGGCGGAACTAGCAGTAACATTAATCATGAATACATTCTATCAGACACAGAAAAGTGCCTGCATAAACCCTTAACCCCAAAGATATCGACGCTTTCAAAGGCTGTCCCAATGAGGACAATTTCCCAACAGGATGTCCGTTGTATCAGGCAGCTTTTAGCCAGTTTTCCAGGGATTTAAGGTCAGGGAAGATTTGATCAAAAATACAGTACAGCGTCTCGGTCTTGTCAGGTCTTCCTATGGCATAACATTTTTTGCCCATGCCGTACGCTACGCCGGCTTCGATGTGGGCGTTCAAACCGGCAGGGAAGACAACTATAAAGTTGTCGGCATCCCGTTCGGCGGAGATATCATTCTCAAAGATTTTTCGAATCATCGGGTGATCCCGCGGCATTAGCTCTGAAGCCTGCATACTCGCTTCGATGGTTTCTTGATTTTCTATAGGAAACGAAAGCGCCTCACCTTTGTATTCGTTTTCAATGAAGCAGTACGCGGTTTTGCCGCTTGCGCGTATGGTATTGAGGACTGGCTTGATATTATCCTTGTTCCGCCAGCGCCCCGCAATGAAAAAATCGTACTTGGCCATGAGCTAGATTGTAACAGGCAACGATAAGAAAAGCCTTTCGCATAGGTATTTTCTTGTATATAAATCGGGGAAGATTGTATTGACTATCGTGCTGCAGTAACTAATTTCGAAGAGCGGTGGCGGGCAACTCACGTCGTATCTGTTGTCGAGTATCCCCGCTAGCTTCAAAGTCATGCTTATAATACAAGCAGCAAAAAACTCCCCGCCGCGACAGAAGGTCTCAACCGTAAGCGTGATAGGAGGAGATCTATCTTAGGCGTTATTGCAACTGTATTGAGTAGTGGGCATACTGTAAGAAGCTATGTTTAATGAATTGACAAAACAAATTGAACTACTATTGTCTAAAAAATCACCCGTAGTTGTGGCTATTACTGGTTTTGCGGGTTCCGGAAAGTCAACGCTGGCAAGTTGGTTGGCCGAGCATTTCCATGTTCAAGATTGCCAAATACTACGGCTCGATAACATGTACATGCCGATACCACGTGGGGGTGGCCTATTTGATGACTACGACTGGACTTTGGTAAGACAGATTTTATCTAGTGCTCATTTTAGTGAAAGACTCCGATATACAACCAGAGGATTTGAAGGGGAGAGGCATCAAATTGACGAACCTATGCCAAAGGTTGTTATTATCGAGGGCATACGTTTGTTCAGGGAAGAGCTCATGAATTATTTTGATCTCAGTGTGTATGTGAATTGTCCGCCAGAGATAGCTCTGCAACGAGCCAAGGCACGAGATATTAGCCAAGGCCACGATGAAGCATATATGAGGCGATGGGACACTGAATGGGGGCCGTTCAATCAACGCTATTTCGATGAGTATCGTCCTGATCAGCTTGCAGATTTTTTGTACAGAGAATTCAAATAGAAGGAGTATTGCTAAAGGCTTATATGTGGGGACTTGCGTCATGTACGTTACCACGTTTACGGTTCAAGGAAGTACTTCTGGGTGTGCGCTACATACTGCTTGAACTGCATGGTAGAAATATCAAAAAAAGGGTAACCCAGTTCCTCGGCTTCCGACTTTAACCTAACGCATTTTTCAGCTTGCTTGGCTACCCATGCTCTAACTCTTGCTTCGCCATCGTTCTCGATCCAGCCATTTATCCAATCATGTGGATTTGATATGGCGTATCGTAGGATCTGGTCAGCGTGCGCAGGGCTGGTAAATCCAACAAAAGCAGCTCTTATGACAAAGCCGGGAACTTGTAAGGCTTTTACGATTTGTGGTGTAAAGACGGCTCCTTCAAATGTCGCTGACTCGTTATTACGACAGTAATAGTCCAGCATGCCTATAATAGCTTGTAACGTTAGCTCAGATTCAGAGCCTCTGTTTGAAAAAGACTTTCTTTCGCCGTCAGCTGCGATCGAGGCTTTATATGTTGTGCTACCGTATAGCTCAATATCCCCAAGCATCTGATGTGGCTTGCCGGTAATGACATTACGCATGCCATGCTCAACGGCATCAGCTGCGACAAAAGCTATCTGCAATTTAGAAGCGACTCCAGACATAATAGTAGTTTTAGCCGTTCTTGGAGGACCACCTAGAAGGTATAGGGTGTTCATGCACTTTAACTATAGCAGCGTGAGCCATACCTTGCCTGCAGCGCAAAAGCGTTCGTGCTACTTCGACTGAGATTTGGGCTTAGGCAGGGTGTATACAGTGACACTAATGCCATTATTGCAGAGTTCCTCTTGGATTATCTCTTCAATGACTGCCCAGTCTCCGCCTGCGAGCCCTGCCCCAATCTTTGGCATATGTATCGTTGCACCCAGGCTTTCGGCCTTCTTGCGTACTTTTGACAAGCATTTTTGTACTGCATCGTAGCGAATAGGTGGCACACCATCCACTGGATATATATCATGCTGTCCGATCATATTTGCTACAAGCAATCCGTCTTCAACTGTGACAAACTGTACGTTGCCTAACGCAAAATCTTGTTTACGCTCGTACCAAGCATAAAATTCTGATTCTGGTGTCTCCCAACGCTTGGAAATCGCAAGAACAAAGCCGGCACCCCAACCCCCGACGTCGTTGCAAATATGAGCTAGTATAATTGGCTTATCTCCTACTGGCTTAGTTGCATCGCCAGTAATGTAAGTAATTCTCATGAGTGCAATATAGCAAACAAACGCAGTGCATAGTAGAGTGATCCGAGGCTTATACCCGGAGGTCATCAAGTATGCAGTTTAAACTTTCGCAGTTAGGTTGATCCTTTCGCTAAACGGATATTATTGACGCGCTTTATCTCTAATCGATAATGTCCAAGATTTGCCTAGAGGGCTTGTTAGCGGAGACTTAAAACTCAGGAAACAATATAATTGGCTTATGATCGCAAGCTTCTGATGTAGTTATTGATCGTCAGCGCATGTCCTGTAATGCGTGAAGTTATAACGGTTGGTTCAACACCTTGATGCTCAAGCGCTGAGACAAACTCCAGGCCGTACGTATACGGTATAAACTTGTCTTTTTTCGCTAGATAAACTGTAACGTGATGACTTCTGAACACATTGGCATAGTGCGCAGGCGCGAGAGTTCGCCATTCATTTTGTAGAGTCTCAAGCGTAACATTACGTTCGACGAGTGCATTACGTAGCCCTTGCGTCCGCAGGCCCTCCCAAAGGCAAATAGCTATGTTAGAAACGGGTACAACCATCGTTGCCGTACGGAACTGGAGTTTTTGCGCTACCACGCACAGGGGTACATTACCCAAACTAAAGCCAAGCAGGTCAATCGATGTATAACGGTACGTATCGATCAGACGTCCTGCGCTTGCGGTGGCATCGTTGACAAGGACCTCGAATGATCTGCGAACGCAAGCAGGCTGCTGGTAAAGGATGTTTGGGTTCAGGTCAAATAGTAAGACGTCAGAACCTTGAGCGTTGATCCTTTTAACAATTTGTAATAGTGATCGCGCCGGCGCATTCCAAAATCCAAAGACGATCGTTAAGCGTTGGGAGGTTTCTACGCGGCAGAACTGTTCTTTGGCTGGGCTGAGGGGTTCTGAACTTTCACTAATGATTGGCTGTGTACGCTGGCCTACGAACGCGAAGTAACGGTCTACCATACGTTAGATGGTAGCAAAAAAGAGCCAGATTGACAGGCTCTTTGATCGTATTGTCCCGTTGCTGCCGGGTCGCCCTTGTGACAATACATCGCAGCTCGGAGGCTACACACGAATGCTGTTGTGGTTAAGTAAATTATCTATGTAATTACCATTTTTTGCGCACTCGGAGATAGCACAAGACGAGTATGAGCAAAAAGCCTGTAACAATTGCAGCGGCATAATATATTTTAAGATTGGCAGTGTATGTCTTGTGCCAATTCTGGATGAGACTTATCAATGTTTCCCAAACGGCATAAGTGGTAACGCTGGCGACTAAACTTTGATAGACACTGAATAGTTTAAGTCGTTTTTTAGAATTTATTATGTAGCTAATGACAAAGTATCCGACTGGAACGACTAGGAGCAGCAGTATCTCAACATATTGTCTAGACCCAATGTATCTGGCAGTACGTACTTGGAGAAATGAGTTGAGCAGGTATGTAGCAGTTATAACGGCTATGAAGATTTTCTGTAGCAGTCTTGTGTTGAGCTGTGATTTGTCAAGTTGCTGATTCGCCATGGTGCTAGTATACCTTGGATATTGCACATTGAGAAAATGCTTTTTGCGGCGTCTTCCTATTTGCACTCTGAGGCATCGATGGTCTTAGAGGACTGGAGTCGCTATGAGTCTTTATTGACTACTCTGCAGGACGAATCCGACATGCTCATATTCGCCGGCGTACTTGTGCCTGATGGCGATCTCGCGCTTAGCCATATCGGCCGCTTGTTTGGTAGCCGGGTCGACGTGTTGAGAAAGTTTTTCTGCTCGCTTTCCGAGCGCGTGGTAGTACTCGTCAAACCAGTCTGAATCTGGCTGGATGTAAATTTTGATTACGGAGTAACCTGATTGTCGGGCGATTTTTATAGCCTGTTCCAGGGCAAGTACGTTGTCATTCTTAAAAAAATCTGACAGCTCGTGGGAAGGTTTATCTGTTGTCCAAAACATGTCGGTGGCTATTAGATAGCCGTCTGGCTTGAGCAAGTGCTTCCAGGCAGATAGAGCTTGCGCCCAGCCAATGAAATACGCTGCGCCTTCCGACCAAACAAGATCAAAAGACTCATCAGGGTACGGGACGTTGTCTATAGACATGTTCTGGATATCGAGACGATCGGCTACGTTAGCTCTGATCGCCTCTTTTCTTAACACATTAAGGAACGGCTGATGTATGTCTACGGCTACGGTATGGATGCCGTGTTCTGCTAGCCAGATTGTCGAACGACCTGTACCGCACCCCATATCGATTGCACGTTGTATCTTGTGGGGATGTTTAATGGCATCAAATAAAGTTTTGGCAGTTTCTTCTGAGCCTACGCCTTGGCGCGGTAAACCCGCGTGTATATCCTCGAGTGCATCTATGTAACTCATGCTACGTAGTATACGGTGCTAATTCAAATACGCCACATGGCGTATTGATTATGCTGAGCTGTGATGTAGGGGTAAGAGAATAGTTCCGCAAAATAGATTCGGATAATCCCATAACCGCATCTAGGTTTGGAGAATCAGCGTCCTTACAGAGCTACTGCTATTGCTTAAGCATTGTGGCCATGCGTCACATTATTGCCAGGAGCTTTGTGCATCATTTGTAGCATTGCCGGACCGCCAGTCTTGAGGAAGCGCCAAACCAAGGCTGCTGCTATGGCTAAGAAGACAATGTTAAGCACGGTTGTATAGTTAAATGATATACCCGGGCTAAGCACGGCTGCACTGCGCATATGCGGTGTCAGGTTCAGGATTGCAAAAATTATCTCAACCAGGTAACCTGCTCCGGCCATGGCGGCGTAGAATGTAGCGAACAAGAAAGCTGCCATTTTCCAACCGTAGTATTTGCGGTAGATGTTTATGATTGGCAGCACGATAAGGTCTCCAAATATGAAACTAATAACTCCGCCGAAGCTGATGCCGCCGTTCCATAGCACTGCGGCTAAGGGCACGTTGCCAACACTACAAACGAATGAGAGCATTGCAATTATTGGTCCTACGAGTGGTCCCCAAATAAGCGACCATGTGTGGTGATTGGTTAAGAATATCGTTGTCCACCAGCTCTTTGGGACCCATGCCGCTAACGCACCGGCAATAAGCAATCCCAGGACTATATCTGTCCAGACACTGGCCCAGTCCATGATGAAAAAATGACTGGTTGCAGTTTTTCCTTCTGGAGAAAATAGTTTCCGCAGTACTGAGCCTTGTGTACGTACCGACATGTCCATTGCGGCATGGCCTTCCATGCGCCCAGCCAAACCTTTTTCAGCTTGTCGGTGAGCTGCTTGCACGAGCTTGGGCGTGAGAAATCTGCGGAACAATACGGCTAATATGAGTATCATGAGTGGCCCGCCTATGAACTCAGCTAGTGTAAACTGCCAGCCAAGCAGTAGGAGCATGATTGCACCCAACTCGACTACCAGGTTGGTGCTGGCAATCTCGAAGGCCATGGCTGCCGTAAAGTTAGCACCTTTTCGAAAAGTGGAACGCGCTATTGCTATTGCGGCGTATGAACACGAGCTTGATGCGGCGCCAAGACCAGATGCCAGCGCAAGGGTTTTTGGCTTGTCGTCAGGCAGTAGCTTACTCATCTGGCGGTGCGATACAACCGCTTGAATAACCGCCGATATCCCGAAGCCAAGTATAAGCGGCCAGAGTATTTCCCAACCCATAGCGAACGATATTGTAAGAGCGTGTAATGCGAACATAGGCTATTTCAGATCTTTGCGCTTCTCGTCAAACTCCTTTTGGTCAATTTCGCCTTTGGCGTACCGTTCTTTTAGAAGCTCGAGCGGACTGGTTGTAGTCGTGTTCGGTTGTGAGCGGGTGCGTAGCCAAACAAACAATCCTGCCATAACAGCTAATACTAGCAAGGCTATGAGCGCTGTATCCGCGCCTGTCCAGGAGCTGTTGTTATACCTGCCCATCGTGTTCCAGCCCCAGTTGTTACCAGTATCATTGCTCATCATGCCACCCATCCAAGCTAATGGAGCATAGTTATAGGCCGAACTTGGATAGCTAGCGTTGGTATTACAGCCACTTAAGCGCTCCCCCATAGCTATGTGAACTTGGCGGTCGCCAGAAGCGCCAAGTTGTCTCGTCATGTACTGGTCCATGGCGTCATGTGCCGAACCCATCATTTCGGACATATAAAAGTCACCTAGGTTGGCAAAATCGGTATCGTTTAGCTTGCTGCATGTAATCTGCTTATTTTGCAACTGGTTGTAAATGTTTTGACCTTGCTGCTCGCTGGACGTGGTGTTTGCGGCTGTATTACTGGCTGACGACTCAGCATAAGGACCACTTCCCATCATGTACTGTGCCGATACCGGTGCTGCGCCAAAAATAAGTAACACTACGCCTAGTGCAGTTAATAGATATGTAGCGTGTTTCATATAACCTCCTACTTCCCACTGGACCTGTTGTGGGTTAGCTCATATATTGCGAGAAGCTCGTCCGTGGCTTCCTCTTGCTGTTTTTTATCGGCAGATGATAACTTTTCAGGGATGTGGGTACGCAAGTGGTTCTCAACGATAAGTTTATTAAGTGAACCGAGCGATTTCTGTATAGCTAACGTCTGGGTAATGATATCCATGCAGTAATCTTCGTTTTCAATCATTTTTTCGATACCTTTCAGCTGCCCCTGAAGGATTTTACTGCGGTGTAAAGCTCGTCGTTTAATGTCGATGATCATATCTGTAAAATATACCCCCAGGGGGTATTATGTCAATATACTAATTTACAAAAATAATCCATCAAACGGCAGCAGGCTAATATGCAGACACAGTAAAGGGCTGGCATGTGCCAAGTTGCAGCATGCTTAGACGGCTGAGGTCCGCCATGTGACGCATAATATATCTAATATTGATATATATCTAAGTTAGATATATCATAGTAGTATGAGACGACAATACAATCAATTACCACAAGTGGCGTTCAGTATACTTTTGGCACTCAGCCTGCGCGAACGTCACGGTTACGAGATCATTAAGCAAGTAGTGGACGATAGCAACGGCAAAATAAAGCTAAGCCCGGGTGCGCTGTACACCAGCATTAAACAGCTCAACGAACAACATCTTGTTTCGGAAGTCGAGCATCGTGATGACCCGCGGCGACGCTATTACAGGCTGACCAATAAAGGCAAGCAGACTCTGGGCGCAGAACTCGAATACTACGAAAATAGTGTAGTGTTGGGACGACAGCGTCAGGTGTTGGAGACTAGCTATGGGACGAATGCCTAGCTCTATCGGCATGTATGCCAAGCTTGTAGAACTATATCCTAAGTCGTACCGTCAGCGTTATGGGCAACCAATGATTCAAACATTTGACGATATGTTAGAAGCGGAGCAAAGCAAAACGGGTAGGTTATTAATATGGGCACGGGTGCTCCGGGACTTGCCAGGTAGCGCGCTAAAAGAACATCTAACGAACGGCAAAGGAGTTGCTATGAGCAGAAATCTAAAAATCGTGCTAGTCAGCGTCGCGGCGGCATTGCTGCTTGCTAACGGGATGTCGTACTGGTTTGGTATTCTACACGCTAGGCAGGCAGTTGGGATTGAACGGGTATCGACAACGCAGTTAGCTGATGCAATGAAGAAAGATGGTTTTTATAGCCATTATGGCAACGCTGCGCTGTTATTTAAGGGCCAGGTAGTCGCCGTTAAACAACAGAATAATGTAACTATTGCGACATTTAAGACACATAGTACGTATTTGCTGGAGTGCCAATTCTCTAATCTCAAACTTGTAATTGGTGATGTCATATCTGTAGTAGCTCCTGGTGGTAGCGCAAACCGTTTAGGCAACGGGGTATTGTTACACGATTGCGTAAGAGGCTAGGTCCTCACCTAGCTTCATCGTGGAATCAAACCAAGTTACCAAAGTGGTCTCTAATAGAGGAGTGGCAGGTTAAAACCAGAATGTATCTGTTGGCAATACCTGGAGGGCCATTGCAGCTGTTTTGTCTAAAGGCAAATGTGCGTTCCTCAATAATGGTGGTTAGTTCATATGGAATGTATATGCCTGTAAGGCTGGAATGGTAGTTGACAGCTCATCTACCGTATTGCAATGACTTTGTATTTTTAAGTAACCATCCGCTAGTTGTACGTATCCAAGCCCCAGTCCGCCCATGAGTGGATGACTTTTGTCGCCACTCGTCAAGCTGAATTCGTGAAGCTCATACTTTTGTGGGCCGGTAGGAATCTGTATGAATGTCTCCGGAGTGGCGCCAGCTGTCATTGTATTGCCGCTGCTTGTCATCATGCTTTGCTGTTTTTGTATCTTAGCCGCTATATTTATAGTGCCTGATTTTTGCTCGATAGAAGTAAAGCATTCGCCATCGTTTCGGAATAATGCCATTGAGGTTTCGTTGGTAGGCCCTTTGTGCCATCCGGTTGTGCCATTAAAAGAAAATTGTGATTGAGCCGCCTTCACTGTCGCCTTTTTTTGTGGTGCAGAAGCGCTAGCCCCATGTTTTACGAAAAATAGGCCACTGACTACCACTAACAAAACGATAACGATGGACGGAATAAAAATGACAGGTCGGCTAAAACTTAAGGTTAGATGTTTCATATGCGTAGCTTAGCATAACCCGAATGAGAGTTCATAAATCCCATCATGGATTCTCGAGAACCTATGTAACAAATATGAAAAAAATGCCTGTTCATAGCAGGGGGGCGTACTTTCGAACTTATTGCAATCTGTCGGCAATACCTGGAGGGCTATCGTGAACTCAATCGCAACTAAAGTTGACCTACAAACCAAAATCTTGTGGAGGCAAGCCAGCTAGCTTAGCGATACTTCTGATTGTACCTTTCTTGAGCTCTTTATGAAGTGGCACTACGGTTGTGCGCTTAATGTTACCATCTTGTTTTGTGAGTACAACATGAGAGCCGCGTTGCCGAGCAACCTTAAAGCCATCATCTTCGAGAATTTTAATCGCTTGTTTACCGCTAATTGGCATAAGGTATTAAATAGTTATGGTTGTCAGGAATGTAGCGTGGTGTGCGTAATCAACTTGATTCTGCTTTTCTGTCTCCTCAAAGTAAAGTTCGAGGGCCTCTTTTAAGTTGGCGAGCGCTTCGTCAATAGTGTCACCTTGGCTAGCCACGTCAGTATCAGGGTTGAGGGCAACAAACCCTCCCTCTTCTTCAGTGACAATTGCAGAGAAAGTTTTACTCATAACGCCTATATTATACCATGAACACTTTCTTCGAGCTCAGACTCAAGAAGCACATCAGTTTTACTGGTATCTTCTAGCATTTGTTCGAGTGTTCTATTTACTTCTAGTTTATTTTCTCCGGATACATAAATAGGATCGGCAGTCCAGTTGGTAACTTTGCCGTGGTCGTCATAAAAGACTTCGTGGATAGCAAAGTATGAATGACCGCCTTTGTCGTGGTGGATAATTCTGTAGTTCCAGGTCATATACATAAGTATAGCCTAGAAAAGTAACAAAAAACTGCTCACAATGGAGAAGGTTTAGCATAACCGGTATGGAGGGCCATCGTGAACGCTATTGCAACTGAAATTGCTCAAAACAAACCAACTGTGGCCTTGCTAGCTTAATCCCTTGCCGCCTTCAATGGTATGTTCGGCTATATTGGATACTGAAGCTATAAGTGGCATTGCCTGTGCAATGATTGCTCTTATTTCTGCCTGTTTAAGGGAGCTATCATGTGCTTGTTTTGATGTCCAAATTTCGGATACTAGAACTATATCTGGTTCATTAATTACACTAATCAGATATTGGATGCAATCACTATTCGCTTCAAGTGCTTTTGCAGCCTTAAGTAAAATTGATTTGAGCTCTTCACGCTTTCCGGGCTGAGCGGTGAACTTATTTATGTAACCGTATTTCATGCAGGTAGCATAACAAATACAAATCCCCCAACAGAGGAGATTAAGCATAAGTTTTATTGGAGGGCCAGGAGGGACTTGAACCCTCGACACCCTGCTTAAGAGGCAGGTGCTCTAACAGA
>JAJZCD010000034.1 GCA_021851735.1 bacterium
AAATCCAGGAAGAGTTTTTCCATACATTCAACGCCCTACACCAAGCGAATAAGCAGATTATTATTAGCAGTGACAAGCCGCCGCGTGAAATACCCACACTCGAAGAACGTTTGCGTAGCCGGTTCGTGTGGGGTATGAGTATCGATATGCAAACACCAGACTTTGAAACTCGCTGTGCCATTCTGCAAATAAAAGCCGAACTACAGCACATACAACTCCCGAACGACGTCGTGGACTATCTTGCTAGTAACATATCGACGAACATTCGGGAATTAGAGGGAGCTCTTAATCAGCTCGTAGCATTTTGTGAAATGCGCGCCCTGGAACCTAACCTAGCGATTGTCACCGGTTTGCTTGGCGGTAATAAAACCAGGCCAAAACATCTGAGTGCTCGGCAAATTGTTGAGCGTTGCGCGCGCCACTACCAAGTGAGCGTTGACGACATTATAGGGCCGAAGCGAGATAAGGATATTGTAGTCCCGAGACAAGTAGCTATGTACATGCTTAGAAGCGAATTACATCTCAGCTTCCCTAAAATCGCTCGCGAGCTTGGTCGTAAAGATCACACTACCGCCATTCATTCCGTTGAAAAAATCGAAAAGGAATCACAGATCGATGCTGACATTCGCCAAGCTTTATCCGACATTAAGGAATGGCTCTATGCGTAGCACACTAGAGCAGCAGGCAGTTTGGTTATTACGCCACCTACAATCCTTGTTTATAAGCTGTGCACAAGGTGTGATTTTACTGAGCTATTCTCGTGCATTACCACCGGCTTTATCGACATATCGATATGCCGTGCGGGAGGGCTGGTGGCAAACTATCCAGTTTCTCCCAACCCTTCTGCACAAGTTTTGTATGCGGTTTTACCCACCTAGATGGAGTGCACTAACACCTACGGGGCACTGGTTTTCCCCACTATCCACAATACTAATAATAAGAGCCATGCGAGTATATAAGAAAAAATCTAGTAGTAGAGCAAGGAGGATATGCAGCCATGAAACTAAAAGTTACACAGGAAAATTTGAACAAAGCACTTGGTTTAGTGGCTCGTGTAGCTAGTGCTAGAGGTACGTTACCCATCCTCAGCAACGTATTGTTGAGGATCGATGACAATCGGCTGAGTGTGTCGGCAACCAACCTAGATATTGCCATTTCCTGTCAGCTGGGCGCCCAAGTACAACTGGAAGGTTCTATAACGGTCCCTGCTCGCCTGTTTCAGGATCTAGTGAACAGCTTGCCGAGTGGCGTGATCGAACTTGAACAGGATGACCAACGACTCAAGATTACTACCGATAGCTATAAGTCGGTCATTAACGGTGTGGCGGCGGATGAATTCCCCGTTATGCCGGCCATAGAAAGTGGCACTTCTTGGAAGCTGTCCGGACCTACACTCAAGAAAGCGCTCCAGCAAGTGTTGATGGCGGCATCTAATGACGAGAGTCGGCCGGTGCTGACCGGTGTTTTATTTCAAACTGTTGATGGTGCATTGTATGTAGCGGCAACCGATAGCTATCGGTTGGCCGAAAAACGATTGGCAGAAATGAAGCAAGATATAAAATTGCTGATACCGGCTACCGCCCTGCATGACGTACTGCGTATTATTAACGACTTCGATGGTGATATTATGGTCGAACACGACGATCAGCAAGTCAGGTTCCAGGCCGGTGACGTTGAGCTGGTTGCGCGGCTTATTGAGGGTAATTACCCTGACTATCGTAAACTTATCCCGGCAAAATTCGCTACGACTGCCACTATGCCTCGGGCGGAGCTGGTGAGTGTCACTAAGGTTTCTAGTTTGTTTGCCAGGGAAAGCGCGGGAAGTGTTGTGGTAAGCGTGGACGAGCCGAGTGAAAGTATCTGGATCCGGGCGGTGGCATCTCAATTGGGCGAAAATAATGCTACCGTTAAAGCTGACGTAACCGGTTCTGGCTCGATTACACTCAATTCGCGGTACATGCTCGATGCTCTACAGGCTATGGATGGTAAAACTATTCGAGTTGGCTTTAATGGTAAACTTGAGGCGGTGATGTTTACTGACAACGATTCAGATGACTATCTACATATCATTATGCCGCTTAAAAGCTAAGAACCGGTGATGTTTAGCTGGTAGAATGCCTGTATGGATATGCTATTTTTTGTGGGGGTTTTGGCGTGACTATATCGTCAAAGTACCGGATGAGATCTGCTGACCTATGGCGATAAAAGATATACGTCTACAGCAGTTTCGTTCATATACGGACGCTTCGTTTTCGTTCGGTGACGGAGTTAATATTATCGTGGGCCCTAATGGAAGTGGCAAGACTAATCTTCTCGAAGCAATTCTAGTAGCCGCTCTTGGGGGCTCGTACCGCGCCCGTGACTTTGATGTATTGCAGCGTGACACCGACTGGTTCCGGATAGATGCTCATGTGGTACCTGAAGGGGTGCGTACGGTGAAGTTTATGGTTCTACCGCGACAAAGTAAGACATATGAAGTAGATGACAAGACTTACCAGCGGCTGACTATGCATCATATGGTTCCGATCGTTTTATTTGAGCCGAATCACCTACTGCTATTGCATGGCGTGCCACAACTGCGGCGTGACTATCTGGATGACATACTAGACCAAACCGTGTCGGGGTTTACGGTGTTTCGGCGAAATTACCGGCGCGTGCTAGCCCAACGTAACGCTTTACTAAAGCGTGGCAAGCCGCCGACGGTCCAGGAGCTATTTCCATGGAATCTACGCCTTAGTGAACTGGGCGCTGTCATTGCACGCGCCCGGGTACAGCTGTGCGAGCAGTTAGCGAGTAACCTTACGGACGTATATAAGGAGATAGCGCAAGGTGATACGGTGGTTACGTTAGAATATCTGGCAAAGTTTCCACTTGATACCTACGAGACACAACTACTGTCTAAGCTAGAGAGTCATCTAGATGAAGACATCATACGGGGGTTTACGGCGTACGGACCGCATCGCGAAGATATTGCCGTGAGATTTGATGATAGGCCAGCTGATGAGTATGCTTCACGCGGTGAGACTCGTACGGCTATTCTAGCGCTTAAAATTATTGAGCTGCAACTGCTCGAAGTGGCCCGTGGACAAACGCCCCTGCTATTGCTTGACGACGTATTTAGTGAGCTTGACAGCACTCGTCGTCGGGCTCTTACGGGTTTTTTGCGGCGCTACCAGACGTTTTTGACGACAACTGACGCTGATGTGGTTACAGGTTTGGCTGAGGATGTAAGTACTATAATTTCTTTGTCGAGATAACTAATTGCTTGTTGTGGGTGAGACGTATAGCTGTTTGCCTGAAGTGTTGAATATGAATAGCTCTATGGTTGAGGGGTCACTGTATTTGATGGCTGCTTTATAGGGGTTACCGTTGATAGACATTGTAAAGATGAGCGAAAAAACACCGCTTCCATCCAGGGGTGCGGTGGTGACCGAACTTTGATTTACTAGTACAGTCCTGAGTGTAATTTTATTCGTGTAGGCGAAATTTTGCGCGTACTGTTCAAACGCTTGTACTTGCGTATTAGTGAGGCCGTTATTTATCAGCGCACTGGTGCCAGTGAATGTTGCCGTGTGTCCGAATGGAGAATTTAATTGTTCTTTCAAAAGTGCGTTACGTTGATCTGTCGGTAGCTCGCTGTATGCGATGTATGTTGGCGTGAATGGAAATACTAGATTGTGTAGATATACGTTTTGCTGGTCATGTATTGAGTGAACCGTGATTGTGTAATGTGTATTAGTAATTGTTGGAGTGTCCAGGTTTAGAATGAGCTGTTTACCTGATATGGCATACGATGAAATTATTGATGGACTGGAAGAAATCGAAACTCCTGATTTGGAAAGCTGCTTGTTAAAGTTAATTTTGAAGAATGGAGTGACCGTTGCCATGTCGTTAATGTTCGGATTTGTACTAACGACATGGAATTTATTTGCTGTATACATTGCAAAAGCCGCCCATAACAGCAAGAGTATTGCCACGCCAACCAGTACAAATTTCAGAAATTTACGTGGAACATTTATGGGATTAGTGTCGGTTGGATACATAGTGTCGCTTCCTTGTTAATTCGGGGATACATATCCCGTTACTCCGTTATAATATCCGTAGTTACTTGCACTTCCGCCTGAAACTATCGACTGGCTTGGAGGGCTAGGTGCAGGGCTGCCCGGTGGAAGCGGTGGAACGTGACCGTACGTTGTAAAAAGGCCCTGGTCGCCCCCGATGAACTTTGACGACCCTCCACTAGAGCTTATGAATAAATTAGTGTGTTGGTTGCCATATATGGCGATGTCGCCGGGCTTTGGTATATAGCCACTTCCGGCGGAGTGCCAGCTGAACTTGCCGTTTTGTTGTCCTAGGGTTTGTATGCTTGATACGCCAGCGAGCATCCATCCCCCTGCCTGGCCTCCACTAAAGGGGTACCCAGCTTGCTTGTAGATCCAACTTACGAAATCGGCACACCACAATTCATACCATCCATCTGTATATTTCAGGTAGCCGGTTGCAGCAAAGCTTGTGTGGTCGGGGTATCCCTTCTTAGATTCCCAGAGGGCCAGCTCCTGTTCGGCGCAAGCAACTACGTTCTGCCGTATTTGTTGTACGTCCACAGAAGAGACACCTGATCCGTTCGTGCAGCTTCCAGGGCCTGTGCTGCAAATCGCTGAGGCGGTAGTCGTACCACTATTGCCGCTACTATTGCCATAGAGTTTAAAAATTGCTTGGGCGTCTTGTTGCCGGTTTCCATCTACTCCGGATTCAAAGTTGTGCTGAAAAAATGATACGGCAGCAGTGAGGCTATTGATCTGCTTGAGTCCTTTTGTGACGTCTTGGTATCCGGTTGGTGCCGTACCGTTCATTTCCGCTAACACAATTTCCAATTGTGTTGATAATGTGTATATAGGTGTGGTGATGTTGAGTTGTTTGGCGATCCCAATAACTTTTGATCCTGGTGTCCATTGTACGATGCCCCAGCCATTCGGATCCGCGTTTACTGGGTTTTTACTCACTCCACCGTTTTCCATGATGAGTGGGTTACCACTGGATTCGTCGTCAATGTTGCCGGTGATTGCCGCCGCTTGAATGTTGGTGAATCCATTGCCAGCAAAGAAGTTGTAGATTTTTTGCAATGGATTGCTACCGACGAGGGATGACACACTAGTCGTGTTGGCGTCACAGAAGTTCACAGTAGGGTCATACCATGCGGTGTTATTGTTTAGACGAAAGAGGTTACTTTTCGAAAGACATTTAGTCGGATCGCTACAGTTAAAGTTAGCGGCTTTGACTACGCCGCCACTGGTGAGTATGAAAAGTATTTGCACACTTGCTATAACGTAGTATAGACAGTGCTTTACGTGTGTTTTTTGATGTACTTTTATCTTTAAAAGTCTTAGTTGTCTCATCAGTTTGCATTCGCGTATTGGATTGATAGAAGTTGATTCTGAGTATTGTTATACATCATAGCAAGCCGCCAGCGAAAGATCATGTCGTTTTTTTGCGGAGTTAGTGAGCTGGTATCGCTTGCTAAGCTAGTGTCGGTGCTGTCATAGCTAAGGTGGTCAGGGGAACAGAGTGCATTGCTGTTAATAACGTTCCCCTGACTGTCTCGGGTAATGAGTGGGTTGTCCGAGCTACCTCCTGTTAATAGGTAACCTATCGAATATTTTGCCAGATCTAGCTGTATTGTGCCGCCACTGTAGCTGTATCCGAAACAACGGGCATACTTTTTGGCTATCGCGTCAGCTTTTCCACTTTGTGCCAGAATTGACAAGTTCTCGTATGGTTTGTATGAGTCGTTACCTTCTATCAAATTAAGCTCGGCATCTGACCAGCCAAACTGTACGTTACCATAGTAGGCGGTCGAGTCGCCACAATTAGGGGTTGCCGCTGCGAATGTGCTATGCCATAAGGTGTTCGATAACCACCCAAAAGGATTAGACATCTGGCCAACAACTGAAGCGAGGCTATTTATTGGTTTACTTAAGGATCCACCTAAGTTGTTTGCGGTAGCCATCGCAACACGAGAGACTAGCGATTGAGGGTTTGTGGTTGAGAGATAGCGCTGGAAGGTACTTTGCGACTCGAAGGCGACCTTTTGATAGCTCATGGCAGTAGCGTCGCTCTGACACACTTCCGATTCGGTGAGTGGCCGACCGAACAGCATTGTGCGCATTTGCGTCTGCGCGAGAGCGTTGCCACCGGCATCTGCCATGTTAACGAATCCGTTTCCGATCTCGTAACCAGTATGGTAAAGTCCAACGTCATGGGGGGCTGCCATCGCAGCACCGAGCGACTGGACACCCGCTATAATCAAACCGTTTTTAATAATTCCACGGAATAGCGCAAAGGACTTCTTGATTACTGTTTTCGCACCATATTTTAGGCCGATTTTATCCGATAGATCAGAGATTAAGTTACTCATACCCGTCTTGAATGTGGATTGACTTCCTGCTTCAACCGCACCTTCGGTGAAATCTGATGATCCACCGGTGAAAAAACCAGATATATAGACTGCAATATTCGCCAAAGCTGCCCCACCCGCTGCCCAGGCACTCGTAATCTTTTGACAGCCAGGATCGATTGCTTTCATAAACCACCAGAAAGCGCTATTATTTACCACGGTTTGCGGTGACTGAAAGCCGTACGCGGTACTTTGGGCTGCCGGCTCGGTTGCGGTGTTGTATTGACTGCCACTCGCTCGTAGAAGTGGAATAGAACTTGCAACGTTGCCGCCGACTTTGTTATTCATTGCAGCCATGGCATTGCCAAATTCGGTAATCTGGCTATTGCTACTTGGACCACTTTTTAGTTGGTCTGTTGTAGAGGCGAGCATTGTGAATGCGCGTTCATTCGCATTATTGTTAGCGGTAATGATTTGGCTATTGCTAACAGGGTTGGCTCCTTCATCAAATACACATGCAAGATACGCAGCGTTGTATAGTGGGCCGGCTATCCACTTAAGAATTTTCGAAACTGTACTATGGATTCCGATTAACGCCAGAGCTAGTGCTGATTTACTTGCTACGCCTGCATTAGCTTCCAGAGCATTGGTTACTGCGACGCCGGCGCTTCCATTCGCAGCTGCCTGTTCAGCTTGCTGTTGATCGGTGGCCGCTTGATTGAGCTCAGTGCTGCCAACCTCACTGCCTCCGACTGTAGGGGTCAGGGGGGCTATGTCCTGATTTGCTTCTGCGTCGACCACTTGAGCTTGTTGTGCGGGGGTGTCGGCGTTCTTATATTTGGCAACCTCTAATCCTGCTAGTGCTGACCGGATGCGCCCAATACCAATATCTCTTAGGATACTGTACATCCCTAGACCCTGCACGAGTACTGGAGAACTGGCAAGCCTTCCGTCATCCGAAAACGCCGTCCTAAGGGCTTTTTGAATAATGGCATCGTTCCATAGTGCGTTACTCGCTTTCGTTTCTAGAAATTTATTGTAACCTGGTATAAATCTGCCAATACCGGTCGGAGGTTTAACTAAAAATGTTTGAGGATCAAGTCCAACTGAATCAGCTGCCGCGCCGCTAAGTGTAACAGTTGGCCTACCTCTCGCGTCTGTGCCAATGCTGATCCCAGCTGTTCCTAGGTTCTTCTCGACTCTAAGAGGGTTATATTTGTTATTTAGCTCTATGAATTTTTCGACGCCTGGAATGCTTCGAACTTTTCCTATAGCTCCATCTTTAAGCCCGGTTATCTTGTCTCGAAAATCGTTAATCTGATTCTGGATCTTATCGACTTGATCGGCTGCGGCACTGCCGAGTTTTGTCTTCTTGAGTGCTGTAACTGTCCGTTCTGTGAGCGTTTCTCCGGTAAGTCGATCGCTTGCAGTGTTAAATGTTCTTGAAACCCGGGCAAATTCGTAGCCAATAATGTTTTGTGTAAGGTTGGGCAGTTTGAGCGAGCTGGCAAATACAAACAGCAGTAGGATCATAGCTACAACACCCATACCACTCCCTGCGGCACCGGCGATTAGTAGTTTCTTAGATTGGAGTTTTTTAGCGAGTCCGAGTAGCCTATTCCTCTTGCCCGTAGTGGCACTACCGGTATACCCACGTCCGACAGTGTCTGGGCTGGCTACATTATTTTCTTGGTTTGCAAGTCTATCTGTTGGGTTATCGGATTTATAGTTCTTAACTATTTCGCCAAATTTATCCTGTTCTTCTGGTGATAGTGTGTCGGCAGTCGAAGGGGCTGCGAATTGCCGCTCTAAGGCCGCAATTTCGTCTTGCCGTGACGAGCTGTCGCTGTCTGATTCGGGTGGTTTAGTAATAGTGGAGCTAGACATAGCTAAAGATTGTTGGTGCTACCTGGATATAGCTGGTTTTGTAAGTCTATAGTGCCTTGTGGCTGATTGAAGTCTCCCTGCTGTATAGACCTGACCTGGCTTGGATTGGTTGTGATGAGGCTGGTTTCGGTCGGGCTGGCGACTACCTGCAAATGGACATGATTCTGACCGGCAAAGAATAGCCCTTGACCTACAGGGAACTGGCTGAGACGCTTGCGCTCTTCACTGGTCAGTTTGAAGACGTCGGTTAGTACGTCAACTGCTGACGGTGACTGTTTCAGTAATATCTGCATACTAGCATTGGCGACAATTGCCCGACCCATACGACTGCCCATAAAATCTTCCACATCTTGCGTAATGGTGGTGATGCCGAGATTGTACTTGCGAGCACGTTTTGCGAGGCTGAATAAGAAGTTGGAGCTGTCTTCGTACTTCATGAGCTGCCATGCTTCGTCAACTACCAGTATTCTACGCTTTTGATCGCTCTTGGTTTTGTTCCAAATATAATTTAGCACGATGTACATTGCGACGGGACGGAGCTCATCCTCAAGATCGCGTATATTGAAGACAACCATAGGGTTATTGATGTTTATGTTGCTGGGTTGACTAAAAATACCTGCAAAGGTGCCGGTGGTGTACTTTCGAAGGCGCTGTGCTAGCTGCGGACCAGTGCCTCCCATGTGGAGGAGAGTGTCGTATAGGTCCGCGATGGTTGGCGGTGGTGACGTGTGAGTGAGTGGATCGTTCGTGATACCGGCTTTAGCATATGTCTCTATAAGGGCTGCATCGAGGTCAGCTTCTTCGCTGGGTGCGAGTGCCGGTGTAAGCACTGAAGTTCCACCTAGCATTTGCGCCTGGGCACCTCCCATCATAAGGCGGAGCAGTCCATGTAATGTGATCAGGTTGGAGCGCAAGGCATTGTCTGCTTCGTCAGTATCGACTACTTGTGGTAGGTCGAATGGGTTGATGCGCGTTGCACTATTAAGGCTGAGACGGACATAGGCACCGGCAACCGCATCACACATGCGTTCGTATTCATTTTCTGGGTCAATAATAAACACTTCTGTACCAAACATCATGCTACGGAGTGCTTCAAGTTTGACGGTAAACGATTTTCCTGCTCCTGACTTGGCGAAGACTACCGAGTTACCATTCTCGAGAGAGAACCGATCAAAAATAACTAGTCCGGAGTTGTGCATGTTAATGCCATAGAGTATGCCATTGTCCTGACTCAGGTCTGCGCTAGTGAACGGAAAGCTGGTACTGATTGCGCCAGTACTCATATTGCGCCGGATCTGTAGTTGATCGGTCATCTGCGGAACAACGCTGTTCAGGCCCTGTTCTTGCTGGCTAGTCGCCGGCTTACTATATACGAGTTGCTGGCCGAGCATACTTTCGACTTTGTGGCTGATAAACTCCAGTTCTTCAATACTTCCGCCGTATATAGTGAAGTACAGACCAAAACGAAAGAATCGTTCTTCGCCAACTTGTAGCTTATCGCGCATTTCTTCGGCATCGAGGATTGCGGCTTGCTTTGCAGGGTCGCGTACGCGTCCTTTTCCGGCATCGTATTGTATACCGGCCTCGAGTTGGGTGACTTTTTTGCGTAGGCTCTCCAGCACTACCTGACTCTCAACAGGATAAACGTACATGGATATATCGATAACTTCGTCGAGGTTCACCAATCCGCTGAGCCAGCCGGTGTAAATTTGCCGAGGATATCCGTATACGTAGTATGTACGGGCGTATCGGGTACCGATTTGGAAATAGGTACCCTGGAATTCTATAGAACTTGGCGCGATAAAGTCACGGAGTGCGGTGATACCCTTCTGAAATGCCGCAGCTACCTCTGCTTGCTCGCGAGCTTGCTGTGCTTGAGCGATGGCAACTGGGTCTAATTGCTTTTTTTTGGCCATCAGTTGCTTTCTCCGATGCGCTCTGAAGATTTTTTATTTGTTAACGCTAGCACGGCAAGCCTCGAGACGATACCTGTATATATGCATTTCATGATTCTAACTCTCGCTGAAGGTGTGATTGTTGCGCCATGCCCTGCCCTTTTACTATCATATCAGCCGTCAGATCGTCGAAGTTCTTCAGTTGTTGTCTGGTAGCGGTGTCTGGGTTGTAGGTGTCGTAGTAGAGTTCTATAAGTTCCTGGGTGTCGAGTGGTAAGCCTTGAATGTTGCATTGCTGCAGGCCGGCTAGTACGGCCTGTACACGATTACGAAGTTCGGTTTTTGCCTTTTCCAGATCTGCCTCGTTAATAGTGATATGATCCTCTTTGGTCTTGAAAAGCTGCGCAACGCCAGTGAAGAAATTCTTGCTTTGTGTAAGCGCTTTTTGAACATCTATTACTGGGAAATAGGGTATAACGACGTAAAACTTCTTATCCATAATGTTTGTCTGTTGGGCTAGTTGGTCAATATAGCCAATATAGTCGTCCATGAGGAGCGCCAGCAGCATATTGTCGTGTTCGGTTCGGATTTTGTCCAATTTTTCTATATATGGCTGCAAATCAACCTTTTGTGAGCGTATAAATATTTGCACAGGAAAGTACAGTGAATTCAAGAATCCCTGGTATGCGTACTCAACAGCTTCTTGTTCTTGTGCGCTCATGAGGTCGAAGTTGATGCTCTTGACCATAACTACACCTCGGAATGAACCGTCATTCATAATAACGATGCCGTCACGAATCTCGGAAATCTGTAGCGTGTTTTGTGTGCTATTGGGGTTGGTGCGCGGTTGAGGCTGCTTTAGTTGGCCTTGATCGGGGAGCGATATATCCGGTTGCTGAGGTGGTGCAGGCTGTGGTAGTGGTGGGGTATTAATAGCTGGTTGCTGAGCTAAAGGTTCCGATAACATGGTCGTGCTTGGTGCTGTGGGGTTGGGTTGTGGCACGCTAGGCTGTACAGGGTATGGCTGCCCCACTCCACTGCTTTGTACCTGAGTCTGTTGGTTTTGATCCATTAGTGCCTTAGTGCCCACTTTTCAGGTGGATGTTACCGTAGTGAAATAACTACTTCGTCATTGTCATGCTGCTCTGTTTCTTTATGAGCTTGCCGAGCAATGGTTGCCACATCCAAATCATCGTTATTTGCCAGGTTTATTATAGCAGCCTGTGCTTGCGGTGTCACGATGGGATCTGGTTGTGCTGCTGCCTTTGCTGCTGCATCATCTCTGAGTTGTTCCGGTGTTTTCACTGTCTTTAAATGCTCGTAAGCAATGCTCTTTTGGGCGTTTTCTTTCTCTAACTTCTGTACTAGCATCTCCTCCTCTATGGTTGGCGTAGCAGCTTGGGGGACTATACTCGCCTGTGCTCCTGCGTTAAGGGTTACGGGTGTGCTGAAATTCGTTTGTGATGCTGGCGCGGTGGTTGCCTGCGGCTGTACGAACCAGTAGTCGGAGGTTTGCTGTCGCTGTCCTGAAGGTGGTGTATTTTCCGGTGCAGGCTGCTGCATCTGTGCTAAGATCTGTTTATGGTGTGCTGAGGTCGAGGTGGCGATCATGCTGTCAAAGTGTTGCGCAACTGGATTGGCAGTTTCGTCAAGCATATCGTCAGAGGCATGTATGTCAATATTAGAGACTTCTTGAGGGAAATCATTGACTGCTACTAATCGATCGGAAGGGTCAATCGTATCTGTCGGTGACGCTGAGAGGTTGATGTTGACGTTTTTTATTGCCCATCCGCGACTGTCTATAGTGTTGGCGAGAGCTGCCAAGCGACCACGTACCTCGTTCTGATTTAAGCCGTCAGTGCTGTGTTTCTCGATTACCTTAGGGGCGGTGATAGTTACGAGCTCTTTTACGCCACTTTGGTCCCAAATGCGTTTGCGGGGCTTCAAAAAAAATCGTAGTTTGGCGAGTGCCCATATCTCAGTCGGTTGATCTCTATCCCATGGGAACGCAAAGAATCCGGTCACAATAGAGACTGGAGCAAAAAAAACCAGTAAAAACGCGGCATGCTTGGTAGCCGCCAAGACGCCAATATAGCCGGAGCTAGCAGCTATGCATGCGTATATAAACTGGCGAAGTGAGAGTTTCCAAACGAGCTTATCTTCCGCTTCTACGTCCTGAATTACTTTGTATGTTGTCATACGTTTAAGTATATAGGACTTTTGCAATTTGCCTCAACGTATACTCACATTTGCTATAGCTCAATAGGGAGATCTCTGCGGTAAGTCTCAGCTTGCCATAAGCGTCTCCTTTGTTTTATCTAAGCACCAGGACGTAAGCCTCGGTACATTTGCCCCGCAAGCAAACAAGGCACCACTAATATGGAGCTGGTTGCTTTATTCTCATCGATGAATACTGCAAGAGGTTCGAACCAAAATGGTGAGCAAGACGTCTCGCTTCCTGCCTCGTATAACAAAACCTACCATATCGCGTGAGCTTCGTATTGGCATGTGTAGAGCAACCGAGTCAATGGTAGCACGGCACTTCAGCTTGGTGAACCTTGGTGTTGATCTGTTTTCCGGCATGGCTTCCAACCTGTTGTAGCCGCAGAGGCCAAGCCTAGGCTTCAGCAAGACAGAACGACAGCTCCTAGCGAAACCATTGTTACTGTCGGCCTAGGTGGCTGGCTTATGCTGAGCCGAGGTAGGCTAGGGATTCCCAACTGGTGGAGGCGGTGGCGTAAGTCCTGGCTGTTGAGCCTGCGGAGCCTGCTGAGCCTGTATGGCAGCCAAAGCGGCCGATTGCGCTGCTTGTTGGTATTGAACATCAGTTGCTCGTGCTGTCGCTTCATCTTGTGCATTCCTGCTGTCCGCTCTTTTGGCTATCTTTTCTTCTGCTTTTTCTTGGGGCAAGCGCACATTACTAGGAATCCCCAGGCTTACCTTCACATCATCGGGAACATTCAGACTTCGTTTTGCGTCGCCGATCATACCAGGCCACCAACCATCACGCAAAGAAGCTAATACTCTGCGAGCCGCAGCGAGACCCACTTTGCTAGCTCTGCCGTGCGGATTCAGTCTATCTATCCGCGGTCGAGGTTTTCCTGCGAGTATGTAGTCTTCGCTGGGAGAATTTGCCATGGTTATATGATATCACACGAAACATATTTTGTCAATATTTACCTCCGTAACTGCACACAACCCAGGGATCCTAAGCAACCCGCAACAGTTCCCGCAGGTTCGGAAAGAACTGTTCCCGGTCCTGGTACCACAGGCTCCAGGCAATACTCTCCATGACGCTCATGACCCGGGCT
>JAJZCD010000035.1 GCA_021851735.1 bacterium
TCCGATCTATATGCAATATCCCAAATACCAGCATCTTCAGGCCGTTCGGCAAATGTATCAAGCAAGTTCTGTCGTTCCGCAGGTGGCGGATCGCAACCCGCGGGGCCCAGATCTTCATAGGCTCCTGTCATGATTACCTTTCTGGAAAACCCCCATATCCCCGTATGGCCACCTCTGATTGTGCTCCAGCAATCTGCTTCGTGCTGTATAATTGTACACATGAACATACGCAAATTTTTCCAGTCACTGACACTTACCCTGTTTGTGTTCGGCTTCGCCGGCTGGATCTATATCGCAGAAAACGCCGTCTTCCATCCGCAGACCCTTCATTTACATCTCACACACTTCGCACCCTGGCCGCATAATTACGCAGGCTATTTTTAACTTGATCAGTAAAAGCTGATTTTAGGCACCAATATACACCCCATTTGGATAATAGGACGGACCAAACGTTAACTTAAAATCGTGACTGTTGAGGCAAATCACTTAGATGCCTTACGGGAGTATCCACAAGCTGGCGGAAATATGCTAAATGACCAGGACCGGGTTGCGTTTGTATATAACCCTGATCACCCAATTGCGGCACGCGGCCAGTAAGAATTCCCCCGCTCAGCGCTTCTTCAAGTGACAGACATTGCCCACCTATAACACCAAATAATATTTTTGGCTCATATTTAGCATTGACAACTCCATTCTCATCTGTAGTAAACCTAAGTACCCGCTCCTGGATCAGGTCAAAATCACCTGCATTAGTTACCATATTAGGCAGCACCTGCCGCACGGTTACCATAGTTATACTTGAATTTCTATCCGAATATATATGATCAGCAACGACCTCCAAAACACTCACGTCAAGGCTGAATGCACATTTAGAGACGCCACCTGACCGTTGTATAAGCACTTTATTTGCCTTCCGTGCGGAGTATAGTTGACCTGCAAGCTGTGCCTGCCCAGCAATACCACGTAGTAAAATATCCTCGACAGATTCCCCAGTAGCATCAGCCTCATACCCAGGCGTAGCGTGAAAAATCGCATTAATGACTGCACGTATAGTCGCCTCATCAACAGGCGCCTCGTCAGCCCCTCGACGCGCCCGATTAAGTGAGGATTCTTGTGGCTCACCATTCTCGGCACCGACAACAAACTTAACCGCAAACGGTGCTCCTCCATGCTCATTGATATCAATACGAGCCAAGCGTCCCATTGTTCCACGGCTGTAATTGGCGTTTACCTCAAGGCTCTTCCCATCGTCAAACCCAGCAAGTCTAGCAACCCCGCTCGGGACAGACTCAGTCAGACCATACAACGGTTCCATCGTCAACCACGTACATCCAAAAACAGTAGCGTCATAGCCATTGGGGTGAAGCAAACCTGGATGTGCATTTACATCAGCACGATCAAGAGATTCCTGGATCGCGCATAACGACTGACGAACCTGTTCTTCACTTGCAATAACGTTACCATTACCGCCAGACGATACCTCAGACATAGAAACTATTATATAACATTATGCATACATGGTCAATTCAATTAAATTGACATAGTAGTGTGATAACATCATAATATACTTCTGTAGGGCGCCCCTGTCAGGTTTGCCATACTGACAGCTTTGCAAGGTACAACTTGGGACTATACCATCAGCAGTCTACCTATGTTATGCAGCTGCTCTATGGTTGATCATCCTAGTTGCTACCAGGCTACTTATAGTGTTCATAGTACGGCCATTATCATCACCCGATGCTACTGCTCTAGAGTAGTAAGACTATCAGTAAACATTAATTCCAAAAGGTCTAACTAATTACCGTGCATCCACTGCCAAATGGAAATGAAGGTATAGCAAATCTGGATTTTGAAACACCAGATATACCGCCCACTGAAATTGCTCGTGGTCTGGAAGATGACGCCCAAAATGTTTCAGTACAGCTATTGTCGCGGCTTGCAGAGCTAACTGGAGGGAATGGCGCTATCAGATTTGACGAATTGCCCATGGCGGATGGCCATTCATTTCGTACAGCCGTCATGCGCTTGCCCGCTCTTGACATCCACGCAGTACATGCGGGCCCGACGTATCGTGTAATAATTAATCAAGGTGAGCCTTTTCATGCATATGACTCTAGCCGCAGAAGATGCATACTCTCCGACATTGTGATACACCCCCTCATACACCGTTTTGGAGTACGCATAGACAATCATGTCTGCAGCGCAAAAGTCGCTGAAACAGCACCTCCATGTGGTATGCCTCCCCACATTTCGAGACATGACGCTAGTGGTCGCTATGCCTTAATACCTAGCGACGGCTATGATCTCCCTACGCTATTTTCCAAGCCGTGGCCTGAGGATCCCACATATATATATTATCTTAGAGCTTACTCTGATTTCCTATACGCGACCCTTAGTGCGCTCGCCCGTTTGTCGGATGATACACACAAATAATCACCCTCCGCGCACTGAACGCCGATGATCTTAGAGAGGTGCTGCACATCACCCAATCACAGCAAGCGTATAGTGAGCCGCATAGGTACGGTCTGGTAGTAACTACTGCATCTTAACTCAGTTACATATAGCCACCCAGCATGGGCTCCATCACCTACACCACAGCAAACTGTGTAACCGTTCACTGCATTATTCATACACAGCTCTACACTACCCAAAATATAAGGGAGCACGCTGTTACTATGCCAAATGACTCCAGGAATGCTGAGCTAAGCGAACCAGGCCAATCGATCATGACATGGGCGATGGCAGACGATGTCTACGAACTAGCCGGAAACAACGGCCTGGACCAAGCCGAAAGTACTGCTGCCCAGCACGCAATTTCCACGCAGCGAGCAGAGCTAGTCGCAAACGCACTTGTCAGCGTACTCGAGATGCGCCGCAGCGAAGCAGCCGCCGCCGTGGTAAGTATCAACGACATGCTTGGCCGCCTATCCACCCAGCTAGAAGCTACGTCCGCCGAGGATGGCGACCGCATAACCCTACAAGATCTCTTAGAGCGTTCTGAGCATAACAGACTCGCAACGAATATATGGGGAATACTCATACGAGACTACCCGGATTTACTCGACGAAGCACACCGCGACAATAACCGCATGGCTGGCAGCATATCGCGCACGCATTTAGCCGCGTTACTCGAGACTAGTGAAAACTTTATAGGCATCCGAGGGCTGGGAACAAGAAGTGCGGCGTTAGTAAGAAGAGTTATTACACATAATAGCGAAGGACCCAGCTAAGACATCCCTAGCGCAGTCAGCTCGGTATCCGTTTACAGATTTACCTCACAAGCCCAAACGCCGCTACAATTCCCCAATAGGAAACTACGGTACACCAGAGCTTCTTGGATCGTGGTTGTTTTTTTCACGTAAAAACCCTGAAACTTTTACGCACGTCACTGCATATAATGGATGTAACAAACACTATGGCAGACCGTATTGAAACCACCGCACTAGCTGAAGTACGTGCCGGCAATCACGATAGCTACCGCATTTTAGTGGAACGCTACCACCGTGGATTAGTCCAGCACTGCTACAACGTAACCCGCGATCTGGCGCTAGCCGAAGATATCGCCCAGGAAGCGTTTGTACGCGCCCATGACAAGTTGGCGCAATACAACGAAGCCTATGCGTTCTCAACATGGCTCTACAAAATAGCCCACAATATCACCTATGGCTATCTGCGCAAACAACAGTTCACTGAAGCTATCGACGATCACCAGGAGCACCTAGCCGACGATAGGCCGTCACTTGATGAGCTGACCGACAGAGAGTTCACGCGGCAAGCAGTGCAAACGGCCATCGCTACCCTTCCAGCCAATTACCGCCAAGTACTCGCCTTGTACTACTGGAGCGAGTATAGCTATGAGGAAATCGCCACCATTATGGACCGCCCGGTCGGTACAATACGGACCTGGCTCCATCGAGCGAAAGAGCAATTACGAAAGGAGCTCTATGGAAAAGTTTGAGCAAGTTATTAAAGAAGCCCAGGAGCCAATCACTCCGAGCAATACTTTTGTGGAGGAAACTATGCAACGCATCACCGAAAAACCCAATAGACACCACTGGGGACTGAAGCTCTGGCTGCCAGTCACCGCAAGCGCCCTGGCCGTCGCCGCCGTCTTTGTGTTCCATACACCAAGCAGCACCAGCACACCAGTCCGTCAACTTTCTAGCCCTACTGGGCCGTCGCAAGCAGCCCAAGCAGCAACCACCATGGCCTCCGGCACGGATAACGCCAGCCTGGCCAGCGATCTTGCCACCATTAGCGACGAGATCAACCAAGGAGACAGTAATTTAGCAAATGCCAACAATGCCGTAAACAACCAACCACAGTCCATAACCATTCCCACCAATTAGTGAAACTTTTTATTACGAACATACGTATAACAAGTAGCGCCAACCATGGGCAGCAATAACAAGAGGAGTACCCACATGAAAAGACACAGAAACATCATCCGCATCAGTGTAATCGCTACGGTTATCTCAAGCCTGAGCCTCATCGCACCAGTCAGCACCGTGCTGGCAGCGGCGACCCCCCCGACCAGCAGCACCAGCACGACAACACAAACAACAACCACCAGTAAACCCACTGCCGCTGAACGGCTAGCCACTATCAAAGCAAAGGGTGCCGCCGAAATTACCCAACGCTTAGCATCACTGAATAAAATGGCTTCTAGAATTAGCGGGCTTACAAAGCTTACTCCGTCAGACAAAGCCTACCTCAGTAGCGAGGTCAACACCCAAATCAGCGGGCTTATCAGTCTCCAGAGCCACCTCGCTAGCGACACGACCCTGAGCCAAGCCCGAACTGACGTCCACAGCATTATCACCGGCTACCGTGTATACGTCTTCTTACTGCCAAAAGTATGGCTCATTAAAGTAGCCGACTACCAGCAAGTGCCAGAAAATAACTTGAATAACTTTGCCGGAAAGCTCCAGCTGCGCATCACCAAGCTGCAATCTAGTGGTAAGGACGTCACACAGCTGCAGAGTGAACTAAACAGCATGAAAACGCAAATTACCAATGCTCAAGCCATATCAAGCAGCATGGAACAAAAAGTACTCGCCCTGCAGCCAAGCGACTACAACAGCGACCACGCGCTACTGAGTGGTGACATGGATCAGCTCAAGACCGCCCACAGCGATATACAAGCAGCTTTCCAAGCAGCTAAGACCATCGTTACCCAAATAAAGAGTATGTAAGCGAGCACAGTACTATATCGCACCGCTCTAGGTAGATAGCAGGCCCACTTGCGGCAGCCCTACCTAGGGCGTTTCATATACGTCCTTGAAGGTACCGCAAAACCCCCAATCGGTGAACAGCAATTCCCGCTATTTTATATAGTCGTGCAGCTTACGAGCATCTTTATGCTTGCGAAGTTTAGCCAGCGCCTTAGCCTCAATCTGTCGGATACGTTCACGTGTCACACTAAATTCCTGTCCGACTTCCTCAAGCGTATGCTGCTTGCCGTCTTCCAAGCCAAAACGCAGTTTGAGGATCTTTTGTTCTCGTTCCGTCAGCGCACCCAGCATGTTCTTCACCTGCTCTTTAAGCAACTGCCCGGTAGCCGATTCTTCCGGTGTAATCGTGTCTTCATCTTCAATAAAGTCAGCGAGCACCGACTCTTCTTCGTCGTCACGGATAGACGCATCCAGCGAGCTAATGTCCTGCTTAATCTTCATAATGTGTTCAACCTTGGCTTCGTCGATCTCCATTTCTTTGGCAATCTCAGCATTGGTCGGTTCACGGTTCAGGTCCTGCGTCAAACGCCGCTGCGTACGCAGCAGCTTATTGATCGTCTCCACCATATGTACCGGTATACGAATCGTCCGCGCCTGGTCGGCAATAGCCCGGGTAATCGCCTGGCGGATCCACCACGTAGCATAGGTACTGAATTTAAAGCCTTTGTCAGGGTCGAACTTCTCAACCGCCCGAAGTAAACCAGTATTCCCTTCCTCGACCAAATCAAGCAGGTCCAGCCCACGGCCAACATAGCGCTTAGCAATACTCACCACCAGACGCAGGTTAGCCTCGGCCATTTTGTCTTTCGCGTCTTTATCTCCCTGCACAACCCGCTGCGCAAGCTCCAACTCTTCTTCGGCGTTAAGGAGTGGTATCTTCCCGATTTCCCGTAGATACAAACGTACCGAGTCATCGGCAATATCATCAAGATACGTTTGGTCCTCGAGGATGATCTCTTCTTCGTCATCATCCACCAGCCACTCATCGCTCAGCTCGGCTGCGACCGGTTCTTCCGGTGTTGCAACGTCTATGCCCGCTTCTGCCAGGTCAGCATACAAGGCGTCAAGAGCCTCAACGTTCTCTGGTGCATTCGGGATCTTTTGCGTAATAGTTTTAGCGTCTATAGCGCCATTTTTTTTAGCGAGCTCCAGCAGCTCAGCCTTAGCTTGTTCTAGAGCTTCATTGTTGTTGGGCGCATCATTAGCACTGGTTGCCATACTCTACACTATCTCCTCTCGTTACTTATGTGTGCGTAATAGTCCATCAAGTTCAGCAGCCCGCCGTAACAGCGCCGCTGCCGTACTATCATCTGCTGTTTGCAATTGCTGAACCAGCCGTTGTTTTTCTGTTCGTACATACTGTGCTATCAGTTTGGCCTGCAACCGTTTGGCTTCATAGTCCAATTCGGGGCTGTCTAAATCCTGATAGAGCGTCTCATAGACTAATGATAATATTTTAGCATAGTCTGCAAATGTCTGCACGGGTAGCTTATCCGTACCGTCGTAATCCGGGTGTGCCTGCAAAAACTCGAACACTTCCCGGGTACGCGTGCCATGAAACATGTCAGGGTCCATACGGTCTAGATAGGTACGTAATTTGGGACGAAGTAGTGTCAGTGCCATCAGATGTTCTTCGGTGCGCTCCTGCTCAAATACCACTGCATCAACCGGCTGAGGTTGCACCTGTGCCGACCTGTGCCGACGCACGGTCGTTTCGTCCGCTACGCCAGCCAACTTGGTAACTAACGCTTGCTTGTTTACGCTCAGTAGTTCTGCCAGCTTGCCCACGTAATGGTCCTGTTCAACCGGGTCGGGGAGCTGACGGACAACCCGAAGCACGATATCACTCAACTGCCGCTTACCGGTTGCCGTAGTAAGGTCGAGCTGCACCGTATACCGGTCAATCAGCCAGTCCACAGCATACTGAGGTTTTGCGATAATATCTTCCCAAATTTTCACATTTTGCCTAATAAGTTCATCAGGGTCCTTACCACTCGGTATAGTAATAATGCTTAGCTGGACACCAACGTTTGCGGCTATCGGGATAGCCCGTTCCGTCGCTGCTACTCCGGCCTTATCCGCATCAAAGCTCAGCCGGATATCCCCTGTTAACCTGTTCAGTGCTTTCAAGTGGGCTTCAGTCAGCGCCGTACCGGCCGTAGCGACCACCTGGCTCACCCCTGCCTGATGGCTTTGAATAACATCTAAGTTACCTTCCGCCAGCACCACAAACTGCTGTTTACGGATAGCCGCCTTCGCAAGGTGCAACCCAAACACATGCCGGCTTTTATCGTAGAGCTGCGTACTCGGCGTATTAATATACTTAGGCGCCTGCGGAGCATCTTCCAGCAGTCGCGCCGTGAAGCCAATCACCCGACCGCTTGGATCGCACAGCGGCACCTGCAAACGACCCCGGAACATATCACCGCCCCGCTGCCCGCTCAAGCCCGCTCGCTGTATCTCATTGGCGGTAAACCCTTTGTTACGCAAAAAAGTACCCAACGCTTTACCGGTATTCGGGCTGTACCCTAACCGCCAGGCCAGCGCCGTCTCTTTAGTAAAGCCGCGTGTTTTAAGCACATATTCCAAAGCACCTTTATGCTGCGCAAACTGTGCTTGGTAGAACTTCGTCGCTAGTTCCAACGCTTCATACAGACGCTCTTTACTTTTGCCGGACGCCCATCCACCATTGCTTTTCGTATACTCCTCAAGATTAATCCCGGCACGACGGGCCAGCAGCTCAAGGGCGCCACGAAAATCCAGCCCCTCGACTTCCATGACAAAGCTAAAAACGTCACCGCCGCGGCCACTGCTGAAATCATGCCAAATTTGCTTGTCAGGGCTGACAACGAAACTCGGCGTTCGCTCAGCCGTGAACGGACTCAAGCCCTTCCAGTTGCGCCCGGCCCGCTTCAGCTGTACGTACTCACCGACAACCTCTTCAATACTCAGGCGCTGCTTTATAGCATCTTTGGCATCCATATATATAGCTTATAGCGAGTTGCGCGAAGCTCATAGCATAACCATAGTGGACAACACGACCACCGCAGCCGATTAGACGTAACATGACAAACCGGCCGACTTTCGGTAAGATAAGCATAAGTATGGAACCAAACACACCACAACAGGTCAGCGGGCCGGGCCAACCACCCAACACTACCGCTACCCCCGCATTCCAGCAGCACCCGAACGGACAGTACACGGTAGTACCGCCCCTGCAGAATGCTCCAAATGACGGACACAGTGGCCACAACCCCTATGAGTTCATCATGGGCTCGACTGCACCGAAGAAAAAGCGGTTTAAGGGCGCTGGTCAGACATCTTTTTTGATGCGTATCGCGTTACTACTTGGCGGTGCGCTCATACTCCTCATAGTGACCATAGTCATCGCTTCAGCACTTGCACCTAAAAGTAGCGTACCGGATCTTATCGCCGTCGCCCAACGGCAACAAGAAATTGACCGCGTATCCGGTAATGCCAACGGGCAGGCGACCAGTCAAGATGTGGCCAATTTTGCCGCCAATGTTAACGTCAGTATTACCAGCAGCCAGCAGCAGCTCATTGCCTACCTAGCGCAACACCGAACCACACTGAGCTCCAAACTGCTGGCAGGCGACCAGAATCCCAAGACTGACGCTGCGCTAACAAACGCCGCCAGTGCTAATAATTATGATGCTGTACTCGTACAAAATCTCACCCAACAGCTTAAAACCTACGAAGGACTCCTCAAAATTACCTTCAATCAAACCTCTAACAACCAGACAAAACAGCTCATGCAAGCCTGCTTCGCCACTGCCAGCAAATTGCTACAGCAAGCCAAGCTACTGCCAGCCAGCGCTATCAATAATTCGTAAAACACATTGTCTCACCCATCATAAGCATATATACGCCTCAGCGCTTACCGTGTCGCATAGCGGAAGCATTTTTGGCACCGACCGCTAGGACAGTGATTTGTGACGGTCTTTAGTACAAAAAACCACCAAAGTTGCCCCTGCTAATAACACTGAACGGCACATCGGGGTACTCCGTAGCGAAGACTGACGGCTTTTTTACTTTCTGGTCGCTGTACTTGAACTCGTACGCTTTGGTTTCGGTGCTGATCTCTTCGACCAGATCTATTTCTTGTTGCGTGTAGGAGCGCCAGAAATAGTGCCGGGCATAGATGTCATGTCGCTGAAGATACTTGTAGCGCTCTACCACGCAGTAATTCTCCCAGAGGGCGCCAACGTCATTACGGTGTGTGAGGGGCAGAAAGTTGTCTATCAGCCCGTTACGGACACCGAGGTCGTAGAAATACACCTTACGCAACCTGCCAACTTCGTTACGTTGGTTTCTGCGGTACTGGGGCATACGGAAGACGATAAAGGCTTTTTCAAGCAAATCGATGTAGCGCATGGCAGTTTCTTTGTTGACACCAAGGCGTTGGCCTACTTCGCTATACGACATTTCGCTACCTACCTGGAAGGCAAGCAGTCTCAGCAGGTTGTCTAGGGTCGTACTGTCAAAAACAGTAGTGGAGCCGAAGGCGTCGCGGTACAGGTAGTTATTGACCAAGTTACGCAGATACGAGGTTGCTTCATCATGGTTCATTGGCCAGGCTTTCGGATAGCCACCTAGTATCAGGCTCTTTTCGAGCAGCCGCCCGGCTTCAATGACATTGTCAGCGACTTCAGTCGTAGCTAGCGGGTAGAGTATGTGCTCTCTCGATCGGCCGGTCAGTGGCTCTTTAACGGTGTTGGCGAGGTCGATGCTTGAGGAGCCGGTCAACAGCAATTTTACCTCTGGAAATGTATCGTGAATGAGCTTAGCGGTTAGGCCAATATCTTTGATACGCTGAGCTTCATCTAGTACGACGAGCCGGGCATCGCCAAACAGTGCCTTTAATTCGGTGCTGGTCTTCTCAGTAAGGCGCGTGCGAACATCTGGCTCGTCACAGTTGAGGTAAAGGCCGCCCTCGTAGTCTGACAATATACTTTGCGCTAGCGTCGTTTTGCCCGTTTGCCGAGCGCCGTAGATTATGGCGACATCGCCCTGTTCCAGGGTTGCTTTGACTTTATCGGTTATATAGCGTTGGATTATCATAGAGTAATGATATTATAATAAATATCGATGGTCAAGCGGCGTTATTTTATTAAATAATGACGCTATGGTAGCGTTATTCATCATACTAAGCAGGGAATCCGGACAATTTGTAAGGTATAGTTTACCGCTAAGCCAGTTCCCGGCAGCTTCTTCTCGTTGAGGCACAACCAGCTGAAGTCTCACGTTGCTCTGCCCCGGCGTACTGTGTTGCAGTTCTTCGGCCCGGATAGCCCAGCGCTCCACGTTGACACCTCTCTATATCTGTTCGTAGATGAACTCGTTGACCTTCGCAAAGTATGCCCGTACATTCCCAGACGACCCTAGAGCAGGCCTTAGCGAACCAGTTAGCGGGGTTACCTTTAACGTGCCCTTACCCTAGTACCAGAGGGCCAGGCCTAACCCGTATCAGGTAGTTCCGTAACGTACGTCACGTCTACGTACCGGTCACCAGCTGATAGGAATGTCGGATAAGTGCCTGTACTTCTTCCCAGGGTAATTCGCCGCTCAGCACGAGCGTGTTCCAATGTTTTTTATTCAAGTGGTAGCCCGGCATGACCGTTACGAACTTCTCACGCAACGTTTCGCTCAGTTGTGGATCACACTTGAGACTTAGGTTAACGGGGACTTTGTTTTCGGTAATAAGAGCGAACATCTTGTTGTCGCCTCCATGCGCATCGGCTGCTTTGTATACTGCCGTCCCCTCACCGAACGGGTACTCAAGTACCGCGCCGGGTAGCTGCAAAATATAGTCCTCAACAGTTTTATGATCCATCGGGAGTTATTGTAGCAAAACGTAGCGTTGAATATCGAACTGAAAATACCAGCGCTACTTTTGTCCGTTGTACTTTTGTATTTTGTAGACGGCCAGCGCTAGTAAGAATAGGGCAAGCAGCGCCAGCGCCACATAGCCTAATCCGCGCAGCTGGTATAGTACGACTCCGACTGCCGTGTATAGTCCCCACCGTGTAACAAATGAGCGGCCAATCGTCATGCCGAGCAGCATAATCGCGACCTCCTCAAGCAGAAGCCACCACCCATATATCGTACCCGCGCCATAGACCACTTGTAGCGCCACCGGCACTGTTGCAGTTCCTAGTGCCCACCACAGGTACGTGTCAGACTGCACACGTTCTTTGCGTCTAAAGCGCCAGAGCATACGTACATCTCTAGAATGAATGCGAATAGCCTTCTGTTCAGTGCCATACAGAGCTGTTCTAGGGTGTATCATTCGCAGAACGACACTATAGCCTTTTTGTTCTACGCATAATACGAAAGTAGTAAAATACACACTCCTAGAGAGATCCAACGTACCATTTTGAGCTTACAGATTTTTACGTAAGTTGAGGCTATGCCATTACCTACAGCAGATACAGGATGTAGCCCCACAATATTAAGAACCACTGTGGCAAAAAAGACCTGCCAGACCAAACCATAACCCTTCCCTATATTTGACGCGAAGCATATAATGCTGAATGAGTATTATGTAACAGGGGGATATAGTTTTATGTATATAGCCGCGAGACGCACGCATGCCCATAGGCTCATTCGAACCAGAAATCGACTATTAAATGTAACCACCGCACTGGTGATAGCTATAAGTGGTCTAGGTGGCGCCCTGACAACAATATTTACTTCCACCGTATACGCCGCAAGCACAATCAACATCACAAACCTGTCAGAACTACGCAGTGCAATCGAAAATCAAGCTAACGGCCAAACATGGGTTATTGGACCTGGCACGTATGGGCTCACACCATTCACTGACCTTACTGCCGGATGTCCAAGCAGCTGCCAAAAGGGTTGGTACTTTCCAATCACCGCTAGTAACATCACAATCGACGGGATTGGCGATCCCACTATCTACGGCAACAGCTACACGGCAAATGGCAACTGGGCAACACAAGACCTTATAGCGATATTCGGAAATAATGTGACTATTAATGGCCTAACGCTTATGCCAAAGATCGAGCCAAACAAGACTATAGAGGTAATTGGCAACAATGTCACCATCAAGAATACAGTGATTAAGCCGAACACATTAGTCAGCCCATCCCAGCTCGCCAATCTGACCGATCCTACCGAGGCACAATGGGGCGGTTCAATCTATTACAATGGCGCTGGCGACACCCAAACACTCGACAATGTAACTATCGACAATGGCGGTATCTCATACCACGCTGCGGCAGCAGGAGTTCATCTATCTTTTAGTAATGTCACGTTAAACTACGCAACAAACACAGACTGGATAAACAGCTACCGTTACAGCAATCATTTTGATAACCCTGCAGGGTCGACTGTAAGTGGCATGCCTAAAGTCGTCTACGACGTCAGCGGCACACTAGGAAATATCAACGACGTACTAGCAAACACCCAGAACGGGGATACGATCGACCTTGAATCTGGCCTCACAACCCATCAGCAGATTACGCTCACCAAGACAGTCACCTTAAATGGAAACGGATACGCAATTAGCCCGGACTTTACCAAGACCGATAACAGCAACAACTCTGCACTCGGCATCCAGGCGAATGGTATCACAGTGAATAATCTTATTGAGAACGGTGCCAATGGCACTAACTTGCATGGTATCAACGTGTACGATGCAAATGGCGTTAACCTGAATAATGTTACCGTTGAGAATAATAACCATACCGGTCTGAATGTTGACGGATCTAAGGTAACCGTTGACAACCTAACCACAGCTCACGATGGTTGGGATGGCGTAGATGTAGACAAGGCTGGCGCAGTTCTAACCATACACGGTACAAGTCACCAAAACGAAGTGTCTCCCGACAGTGAGACACCCCTGGACGAGCCAGGGGCTTAATGAGTAGGGTCGCTTCAAAAGCGATGCCGCCGCGAGTTTAGTGTTGATGTGATGGTTTCGAGAGACTAAAAACGTCC
>JAJZCD010000036.1 GCA_021851735.1 bacterium
GTTGCAGTGGCGCACCAATTGGTCGGTAACCCGTAACAATACTATTCATAACGATCGTGCCTTTTGTACTGGTCATGAGTATGTTGCGCAGACCTAGTAATGCACGTGTTGGCATTTCATAGGTAAGTTTTGTAACACCTCTAGGACTTGCAGCCTGCTCTTTGAGTACGGCCCGTCGAGCTCCAAGTTCCATCTGCACGACACCCACGTGCTCTGCAGGAATCTCGATAGCAACCTCTTCGATTGGTTCAACTGTTTGGCCGTGCTCCTCATGTGTCACTACCTGCGGGCGCCCAACCTCGAACTCAAAACCTTCACGGCGCATGGTTTCTATCAAAACGCCTAGATGTAATTCTCCTCGACCGGCCACCGTAAAGCCGATACCGCTATCTTCGACTTGTAGACCGACATTCGTCTCAATTTCCTTATGTAAGCGTTCACCAATCTGCCGACTAGTATTGAACGTACCTTCCAGCCCTTTGAATGGGCTAGTGTTTGGCCCTAGATAGACACTTAAGTTTGGCGCTTCTACCTCTATTGTTGGTAACGCCTCCGGGTTAGCTGCGTCAGCAATTGTTTCACCAATCTGAGCCTCTTCTATGCCGGTCAACTGCACAATATCTCCAGCTACACCGCCCGACACTTCAAATTTACTGACACCTTGGCTCATAAATACTAACTCTACTTTGGCCTTGACAAGTGTTCCGTCTTTTTTGCATAGCACTACCTGGTCACCCGGTTTTACTGCACCTCGGTTAATACGGCCAATGGCATACTTCCCCTTGTAACTATCCCAGCTAAGTGCCGTTACCAGCATCTGGAATGGCTTATCCAGTGCTACGTTCGGTGCTGGAACGTCGTTAATAATCGCATCAAAGATACAGTCAAGGTTACCATCCTGGCCATCTGTCAGTCCTCCTTCCTGAGACATCTCAGAGCGCTCTGGTATGTTTTTCCAGGCTTTCCCGTCACGTCCAATAGCATAATAGACGGGATAATGCAGCTGATCCTCGTGCACCGCAAGCTCTAAAAATAGGTCGGCCAGTTCATCTTCAACTTCCGCAATGCGCGAACCGGGTTTATCAATCTTATTGATGATAACAATTGGCTTAAGTCCCGCCTCGAGCGCCTTTTTCAGCACAAACTTTGTTTGTGACATCGGCCCTTCTTGTGCGTCAACTATGAGTAAGCAGCCATCAGCCATATTGAGCGTGCGCTCAACCTCGCCGCTAAAATCAGCATGTCCAGGCGTATCAATAATATTGATCCGGTACTCTCCATGCTGCACTGCGGTGATTTTCGCGGTAATCGTAATACCACGCTCCCGCTCTTGATCACCGCTGTCCATAATGAGCGACTGGCTCATTTCCGCCTGGTTATCGCGAAATGTCTTACTTTGTTTGAGCAATCCATCCACTAGCGTCGTTTTACCATGGTCAACATGCGCAATAATTGCGATATTCCTGATCTTGGAGGGGTCTTGGTTGTGCTGTGACATATAGTATCAAGGGCGCCCTTCGCGCCGTTTTTGCATTTTCGTTACATTTATTATGGCATAAGTGTTATTTTTTATCAAGCTGGCTATACCCGAATCACGAATTAGCCCCCTCTGGTAAGCCAGTAATGTGCGCACTGGAGGTATTTGCCTAGGTTGTGATTACTTGTTCTGCGAGTGAACCCCCACAAACTGAAGTCCGTGGCTTCCATCTTCCTGCATGCTTAAGGTTACCGGTTCTTTATGTATAGCTTTATCCTGCCTTCCGTAACCTGACCCACCGATTCTGCAAAGAAGCCTATGGCCCATAGGCTCTCTCCCCAGAGGAACTCTTCCAGAAATTCTTCACGGATATGCTTGCTACGGTCACATAAGAGAGTGTATACATTATGTATGGCACAAAGGGAGCAAAATCCACCAACTGAGCTGATTGGTCCAAACTCGCAGGCGTTGGATTTTCTTAATCAGGCTTTGCGAGACGATGCTCACATAACCGATATCTCACAAGAAGAAGCAGTGGGATTGAGCGCATTGCTTCTAGATATATACCGAGAGTCTCGGTTTAGACTGTTTAGTGACCAAGCACGGCGCGCGAGGGTGGAGAGAGACATAAGTATTGTGAGTGCGTATGTCGGCGGCCAACTTCCGGACGATATCGTTGAGCAACACTCTACCAGATGGGACCATCCCGAGATTACTCAAGTTATTGAAGACGTGGCGTTATCTGTTCAAGAATGTATAGAAGAGTTTAAGAAAGGCAAAGACCGACTTGCCTGCATAGAACATCATCTAGGTAAGCTAGCCGCACCCAAAGTACACCCACTCGAAAACCCGTCAGACCAAATACAACCCGATACATCTAAAGCTCTGCCGTTGCTAGAGCCACGAGCTCTGGCCGAGCAGCTCTTCTTAGGACTAGGCATACTGCAGGATATAGAAGACGTTGACAAAATAGGCCAAGCCGCACTAGCAAAATCCCTACTGGAAATTTATGAACAAGAGGCAGAAGGTGAGCCACCGAGCGATGAGGTTCGGCTTGGCGCTCTACTTGCCTACTCTATATTAACAGAGGGGAGCCTTACTGAAGTAAAAAAAAGCTTTGAAGGTAGGGGCGACGAGTGGATTAACGAATACATCGAACTATTTATTGAATATGCTAGAGCATGGTTGAAAAATGATAAAAGGCGTACGGCGATTATTAATGGAGCTATGGCTCAGCCTGGTACTACAGAGCCCGCAGAGAAAGTACCTGTTGTTCCTGCAACGGATGCAGTGATGCCTAGCACTAAACTAGGGCCAGAGAAGACGCCTGCCCGAGAGCCACTCGGCCGTATGGGACACGCACCTCAACCTGGGGTGGAGAATGCGATGAGCAAAAGACCGACGACCCAAGAAGCGGCGGTTTATGGGAGCACTGATGCGGCCACTACAGCTAGCGTCCCTCAACAGGGAACCGAAAATATAATTGACGGTTTCTCTGAATATTTCAAAAGGTTGAGAGAATTTCCCGTATTGAGTTTTGAACAAGTGATCGAGCTTGCAAAGTGTATAGAAGCTGGCCTATTCGCTGAAGAATTACTACGGTCAGCGCATAGCAAAACGGACCTATCGCAAGAATTCAAGAATGAGGCTAAGGCTACAGACGAAGAGCTGTTGCTGTTAGTCGAAGAGGGTAAAAGAGCTAAAACAAAGATGATTGAGCATAATCTTCGACTAGTCGTCTTTCTTTCCAAGAAGTTTCAAAACAAGGGTGTGCCGACCATGGACCTAATCCAAGAGGGAAATGTCGCCCTAATACATGCGCTAGAGAAGTTCGATTACAAAAGAGGGCGGAAGTTCTCTACCTATGCGAAATGGTGGATCGAACAAGCAATGAGTGTCGCAATTATGAACAAGACTAGCAATATCAGGCTTCCGCGTCATATAACATCTAGCATAATGAGGATGACTAAGGCGCAAAATATATGGGCAGATGACTTGGGTCGGTTACCAACCGACAGTGAATTGGCTGACTATCTTGGCATAAGTATTCGTGAATTGACGGATCTCAAGGACATCGCTTTCAGCAGTAAACTCATTTCGCTCAGTGCGCCCTTTTACGGTCACGAAGTTAACACGATAGAGGATACTATATCCAACAGAATGGAAGACTATGAAGATGCAGTAGCTGATGCGCAAATCTACGATACATTAAGGCACTTGGTAAGTAAACTCCCCGCGCCCCAACGCATTGCTATCACCCGTCACTATGGTCTCGACGGCAAACCCCCACAAACATACAATGAAATTGGACTTGAATGTCACATAAGCGGTCAAGCCGTCAGACAAAATGCGGAACGAGCGCTAGCGAGGCTGAGAGATAAAGGCATACTTCACGTAGTAGATGTATAACACCCAAGGCTACTAAGAATGGCAATCATATGGAAGGGAAAGGCGACTCCAATTCCCAGCTCAGAACCATGCTCAAAGGGCCTTGTTGCGGTATATCTTTCGTTACGCCGCAAGCTTTGCTATACTATTGCCTATTATTTTGCAGCGTTTAGACTTTTCTACAATGGGTAGGCCCAACGAGTGAATGCTATACTTATCGGCGGCATAGTTGTTGCCTTAGTTCTCATTTCCGCCGTTTGTTCAGGCCTAAACATCGCGCTGATGGCGATCGATCCGCAACATCTAAAGCATAAGGCTAAACTCGGTGATAAAGCAGCCAAGCGTGTTTTGCCGCTGCGGAAAAACACACACCTGACACTAAGCGCCATATTGCTCACCAACGTTGCAGCAGTGTCGGCGACATCGCTTGTACTCGAGAGTGCAGTATATAGCCTCGTTGCAGGTATACTCGCCACGTTACTTATCGTTATTTTCGGCGAAATATTACCCCAGGCACTATTCTCACGCCGGGCGCTACATTTTACCGCACGGTTTTCCCCATTACTCAAAGTAATGATTCTGGTAACGTACCCTATTGCAAAACCGCTGCAACTACTGCTTGACAAGCTATTTGTTGCAGAATCCGCCCACCTACAAAGCCGACGCGAGCTTGGGCTCATGATCAGTGAACACTTGAACTCCGATGATAGCGAGCTCGATGAGGACGAGGTGGAAATCATCCGTGGCGCACTGCAGCTTAGTGAGAAACGCGTCCGGGAGATCATTACGCCCATTAAAGACGTGTACTGGTTGGCTCCGCAAACTATCATTGATGATAAAAAAATTGACGAAATCAAAGCAAGTGGTCGCAGCCGTATTCCCATACTAAACGCCGACAAAACCATCTGCTATGGCATACTGCTCTTAAAAGATCTGGTGGACGTTGATTTTGACACCGCGCCACCGCGCGTCGATGAGCTACCGCTTTACCCTACTAAAATCGTTGGCAGTATGACCGCCCTCGATACTATGTTCCGCAAGTTTATCAATGCACATACTCACCTTATGCCTATCGAAAAAGACGGCAAGATTATCGGCATTGTGACCATTGAGGATCTTATGGAAGAAATTGTTGGGCACGAGATTGAAGACGAGACTGATCACGTCAACGGCCGCTAGTACCGCCGGTGTATCTTATTTTCAACCCAGTCTTCAGAACGTCCGAGCAGAGCTAACAGCTTTGTCTGAACGTTTGACGAAGCTGGAACCTCAACCGGCACACCGAACAGGCCGCTGAGGTACAGCTCTTTTTGGTGAATGCGCGCCCGCTCGTACAGCGCTTGGGCGACGAGCTCGTCAAAGACTACGCTAATACCGACTGCCTGACCAAGATCCCAGGCATGGATAAGCTGGTCATTACCGGCCTCCCATAGGTAATCACGAACGCTCGTATCCCGATATGAAAGATGTGCAATCGCCGTTTCGTTGCACGCCTCCACCGCCTGCTCAGCTTGCAGTTTATACGTTCGCCAGTTTGTAATGGCGTCATCACCGACTAAATCGCGATCATACGCCTTTCCAACAGTTGCCGGTGTGCGTCCGGCTACTATATCAGCTACCCACGCTAGCTCATACAGCATATGTTGTAGTAAATCACGTACTTTCCATTCAGTATCGGGCGTTGGCAATTCAAATTGCCCCGGCTCGACCTGTACAACTACTGCGGTAGCCTGGTCTATAGCGTACTGGTATAGCTCCTTTGCGGTCATACTCACTCCTCCTGTACGCTTAAGCCTATCAAGTTTTTTACCGTTGACAGTAAGCAATCTCGTCGATTTTACACGAATAGGTGGTTTGCCGTACATGCATGACGAGGCTTAAGTATATCGCTTCGTTGTAAATAATACTGTAATCCATTTTACCGATGTTTTCCACATATAGTGCCCGTTTCGCTTATGTTGACACCATATGTAGAAATGGTAGGCTGATACTTGCGTGCTCGAAAAGCGAGCGCGTGTACATTACTAAGATTGGACCGCTACTACTAGGACGCCCGGATGAACGGCCGCCGGGGATACCCGTGGTCATTGGACGCACGGGAAGCTATTAAACGTCCTACTCTGCCACGCGCGCTACTCATAGGCCAGCCCTATAGGCAACGTGGGGCAACGCAGAGATTGAGATATTTACTATATCTGGCGTGTCCCGTTAAGAAGGAGTAACAGTTACCATGCGCAAGATCGCTACTGCAGCGGTCGCACTCGCCCTGCTTATGGCAGGCGCAAGTACACACATGGCAAGTGCCCAAGCGACACAGCACTCAAAAGAGAAACCATCCCCGTATATCGCCGTAACAACCAATAAGCCCGAGCAGTCAGAAGAAACTGCTCCAACGCCCGCGCCGAGCCCGAGTCCGGTTTTCGTAACCGTACAGACCGGAGATACACTCAGTGGCATCGCGGCAGCTCATCAGACAACGTATATGCGTTTGTATGACACTAACACGTTCATTACCAATCCCAACCTTATCTTTCCCGGTCAACGCATACGTATCCCAAATACTAATGTAACCATGTCCAGTCGTACGACGCCGGCGACTCCACCTACGCCTGTACCACGCGTAGTAACCGTACAGACCGGAGATACACTCAGTGGCATCGCTCGTGCTAACAGCACTACCGTAACCCGCATGTACGATGCAAATCCGTCATTGTCAAACCCTAACTTGGTATACGCCGGACAGCAGCTCAGCATTCCTACGGCCGCTGAGCAGCTACCTAACCGTGCTCCGGCTGCCGTTACACGTGTAGCTGCAGTACCAGTAGCCGCTACTGCGCCAGCACCAACAACAGCTCCAGTCAGCGCCCCGGTAACTACCAGCGTATCGACTGCGGCAATAAGTGCGGCAAAAGCGTACATCTATAACCATGAGAGCGGTAACAACCCGAACGCTACGAACTCCCTTGGCTGTTATGGCCTTGGCCAGGACTGTAGCGGAACGTTGCGTCCACTCTGTGGTAGTGACTACGCTTGTCAGGACCAGTTCTTTGACCACTACGCCCAAGTCCGTTACGGAGGCTGGCTTAACGCCGAAGCCTTCTGGAAAACTCACGGCTGGTGGTAAACCACTCCAGACGCTAGTTACGTAACGCCAATTGCCAAACACCCAGCCCAAATACACGGGCTGGGTGTTTTTGTATTCACATCCTATCCTAATGCCGATACTACCGATCACTATTCACTAGTCCTTAAAACCTATACACTACTACCCATGGATGTACGACCGTTAGCCGAACGAATGCGACCGGAGACATTGGACCAAGTCATAGGCCAGGACCAGTTGACAGCGGCCGGCAAAATTGTTCACGAGATTATCGAGCGCAAGCAGCCGGTCAGCCTCATACTATGGGGACCACCCGGCAGCGGCAAGACGACGCTGGCTCGGATTATTGCGCATCAGACCGACGCGGAGTTTATTGAGCTCAGTGCCGTTACCGCAAAAAAGGATGACGTGCGCGATGTCGTACGCACGGCAGAAGCCAACCAGCGGCTAGGTATGCGCACGATATTATTCGTTGATGAGATCCACCGATTCAACAAAGCACAACAAGATGCGTTTCTACCCCATGTAGAGGCCGGGACAATCGTACTGATCGGCGCAACTACTGAGAACCCCAGTTTTGAGGTGATTAACCCATTACTAAGCCGATCACGCGTCCTCGTATTAGAACCGCTGAGCAAAGACTCCGTTATAACAATACTCAAACGTACAGCCAAAACCTTGGCGCTCGGCGATAAGAAACTGCCAAACGCAAGCATAGCACTGCTAGCGGAGCTCAGCGCGGGTGATGCCCGGGTAGCACTCGGTAACCTAGAACTTGCCCTGCAACTGGCCGGCAATAAACCGGTAACAACGCAGGTAGTCGAAACGGCCGCGCAAACCAAGCTGCCCGGATACGACAAAAAGGGCGAGACGCACTATAACGTCATTAGCGCATTTATAAAGTCCCTGCGTGGCAGTGACGCTACGGCTGCGCTCTACTATTTGGCACGCATGTTACAAGCCGGCGAAGACCCGAAGTTTATCGCCCGCCGCATGGTAATTTTTACCAGCGAAGACATCGGCCTTGCCGCGCCAGCGGCGCTAAACCTGGCAGTTAGCACATTCCTGGCAGTTGAGCGAATCGGCATGCCGGAATGCGAATACAATCTCTATCACTGTGCTGCCGTACTTGCCAAAACCCATAAGTCACGTGTTGTTACCGATGCAATGACCGCCGCCAAGACGACAGCCCGCAAATACCCCGACCTGCCCGTACCGCTAGGCTTACGGAACGCCCCCACCAAGTTGATGCAAGACCTTGGATACGGTAAGGATTACGCGTGGCAAGCTGGTTTCGAAGCGCCCGAAGGTTTCTTGCCCCCAGAACTGAAAGATCTAAAGATTATATAGCCCGACGCTTTTTATACGGCGACCCGACTAGCGCCCGAATGGCACGCCATTTCGTGGGTGGAAACGCCGGCGGGCGGGTCATCGTCTTTCGGTACACATCCGGAAACACTCTACTGGCATGATATTTCTTGCGCAGCACCTCATACGGTTTCCGTGCATAGATCTCCCAGAATTCATCCTCGGTATAGTAACTATGCGCATACAGAACTTTACGACCGCCAAAACCCCGTACTGCCGCCTCGAGCTGCCGGTTACGCGTTTTGAACGACCCGGCAGCCGGTTTCATACGGCCCCAGATACCGACGTTTATAACCATTTTTGTAGCCAAGGTATTAGGCGAAAGCTTGTCAAGGCTGCCAACCTTAATCGGGCATAGCCAAAGCGGGTAGATATGGTATTGTTGTTCGGCGAATTTCAAGAATGCCACTACATTCTCCTCAGGTAAACAAATATCTTGCGCCATAAAACGGTAGCTGTAATTCGAACCCTGCAACGCTTTATACAGGGTGCGTGTCTTCAATAGACCGGCAAATAACCACCGCGTGAATCGCGTAAAGGGCAGCCGCCCCTCGAAGGCATATTTCGCCACCCAAAATCCACCACGATCATAGCGAAACAGGTAATCTTGCAAGGGGACCAGCTCTTCAAAACCATCCTGTTTTCGTACCGTTTGCGCGACATGAAGGTAAAACCAGTCGTCAGTCGCCCGGTGAAACTGAGCTACTGGCAGTGTGCCGTTATTAGTGTATACACCGGTAATAACTACTCCGTCATCCGAAGCGAACAGTATACCGTCTACAAAATCTACAGTACTCGCAACGGCCGACTGTACCATCCGAATGGCTTCTTCATAACTATGGACGCGCTGGTACCTAACACGTACGTACGTCGAGGCGGGGATAAGCCGGACCTTTAGCAGTGTCATAACACCGAGTGACCCGTAAGCGCATGCCAGCCCCCAGAACAGGTCGGCATGCTGTTTCCGGTTTGTGACTACAACGTCACCGTTACCCAACACAATTTCATATTCTAAGCAGCTATCATGAAACAGACCCCATCTGCATGAGCTGCTCTCACCCGACCCGCCTTGGACTGCGCCGCCTACGGTTATGCCGGGGAACTCCGCCACCATTGGCGGCACTAAGCCTTGCGCCAATGTGGCGGCAACCAGCGTATCAAGCGGGACATTCGGCTCGACTAATGCATAGCCTTCATTTGTATTGATCTCAATGATCTGGTTAAGCTGGCTTACATCTACAGACCGTTGCAGGCCGGATTGGAACGGCCGCGTAGAATTAGTACTACCATGGTAGATTCGTACCTGTTCTTTGCGTGCGTAGTACCCTTTTATCTGGTTACGGACGTACTCTACCTTGGCAGTATGGTCTGTGGACGCTTTCATATATGTGAGTCTAGCATATATCGATTTCCTTACAGACGGCTTGATGCTTGTTTTGGTTATATTATGTATATGAAGAAGCATCAGAACTGCCAGAACAACCGCACCAATCGAATCGCACTCGTTGCACTACTAGCCATTGCGATCACTGCCATGCTAGGCCTCGCATACGGCAAAAAGCGTTTGAAACACGCGGGAGTACGCATGCTACCAAATTTTAAACTGACCAGTTCCGCGTTCAAATCGGACGAGCCCATACCTGAAAAATACACCTGCAAGGGCGCAAACGTTAGCCCCCCGCTCAGCATAAGCGGCACCCCTGACGCTACTGCCAGTTTAGCGCTTGTCGTCCATGACCCCGACGCACCGAGTGGCGACTTTCTGCACTGGGCGCTATGGAACATCCACCCGAATATCACGAACATCACTGAAAACAAGGTGCCGACCGGTGCAATGCAAGGCAATAACGACTTTGGCGAGACTGGCTACGGCGGTCCCTGCCCACCGTCGGGTACCCACCACTACGAGTTTGACCTCTACGCGTTAGATAGTGAGCTTGACCTGCCTGCCGGCGCCAACCGCACGGACGTCATGAAGGCGATTACCACGCACGCCATTGGCAAAACACACCTGGTTAGCACATGCACCGCTGGATAATTAGTTACTATGCCGACGGATAGTAAGCGAACCTAGTATGAGGGCAACGACAGTGCACCCCAGTACAACCAGGAGGTCTCGTACGAACTGGCTCGTCCAAGTTGTATGCAACGCGATTTGCCGCATAGCATCTACGCTGTAAGTAAGCGGGAATACATCGGTCAGCCACTGCAGCACCTGCGCCATGTGATCGCGCGGTGCGAACAGCCCGCAGAGTAGTATTTGTGGCATCAGAATCGGCATAACCAGCTCCACTGCTTGGAATTCACTAGTGGCGAACGCACTGACAAACAACCCCAGTGCCATGCCTAAAAATGCAGCCATAACTGCAGCGAACACCACCGAGGGAGCGCCTCCAAGTACCGTCACGCCGAGCAAGCCCAGTGCCACGGCACTTACTACGACTGCCTGAACAAGCGCCAGCAGCGCGAATGCCCAAGCATAGCCGAATATAAAGTCAAGCTTGCCCATCGGCATAGTCAGCAACCGGTCGAGCGTGCCGCTTTTGCGTTCGCGCAACGTCGCTATGGACGCTACCAAAAACATCATAAGGAGCGGGAAGATACCCAGTATCAATGGTGCTACATGGTTAAATAGCGACGGCTGGGTGTCAAACACGTACTTAAGTAGTGCTATCAGGATACACGGTACGATTAGGATAAGGCCGACTGTACGCGGATCGTGCAATAACTGCAGGAGTACGCGACCGGCGGTCGCAAAGGTACGCAGCGGACTCATTTGCCGACCCCCGCCAATTTCAGGAACGCTTGCTCAACTGTCTTACTGCTAGTACGCTTACACAATTCATGCGGTGCCTCATGCGCGACTATTTCTCCGCCGCGTAACAGCAGCAAATCATCACAGCGTTCAGCTTCATCCATCACGTGGCTGGATATGACGATAGTTTTACCAGTCTCGACGAGTTCATGGAAGAGCTGCCATAATTGCTCGCGCAGTACTGGATCGAGCCCGACAGTCGGTTCGTCAAGCACCAGTAGCTCCGGATCTCCAAGTAACGTAACAGCGAGCGAAACACGTTGTTTCTGCCCACCCGACAAGTTCGCTACTAGAACGGTGGACTTATCTTGCAAAGCTACACGTGTCAGTACCTGCCGGCACGCCTCCAACGCGGCTTTACCTTTTAGCCCGCGCATACGGGCAAAATATAGCAGGTTTTCGTGAACGGTCAGATCGCTGTACACGGATAATTCCTGCGTCATATAACTAACTCGAGATCGCAACGCAGCAGTGCCCGCTTTTTTCCCCAGGACCATCACCTTGCCATGCTTAACGTGCTGCCGTCCGACAATAGTCCGGATTAGCGTCGTCTTACCAGCGCCAGACGGACCAATAAACCCAATGATCTTCCCTTTTCCCACGTCAAAACTAACTCTTCGGAGCGCCTGAAAGCGTCCACCAAGCACAACTGACAGTTCCCTGACACTGATTACGCCCGCCATGTTAGATATAGTATAGCAGAGCGGCGCATTTATAGTGGCACCAGCAAAAAATGTCTACCATGTTGTTACCACATGCGGCTAAACTCTATACACTAATGACTATAATGTTGCATCAAATGCTCAGCCAAAGTATACGACCGACAACTATACCTGCATTTACTCCATATCGACGGTATTTAGGACATTAGTAAACATGCCATTGGCAACACTTCAGAAGATATTACCAGGAACAGGTTATCGTAAACGGCCTTAAAGTTACTGAAGCGATTGCTCTACGCTTAACCTGCACGTCAACCCAGGCTTGTATAAAACAGCCTTGGTGTCCTAGCTCAGCTGGTGTTACTAGTCCTTTTCGCCCCCCGCTGTCGACAGGGACTCCGGAGCCGTTTACTATCTGCATGTGCTTCAATAATCTACCATTAGTGCTAAGACTGACATTATCAACTGCAAAAGGATTAGTTAAATCAGCTCCATTTGTTGCAGTAATAGCCGGGCAATCAAATGATCTTGCAACACCGCTACCAAATGATTCGCATACTAGCAGTTCATGCCTAGGGAGTGCTGGTTGTTTGGTGCTACTATGTGAGCTTGAACTAGCTTGCGCTGGTGGAGCGTTACCGTATTGTTGACAGCCGGCCATAACTACACCAAGACCAACAGCCCCAATGCCAAGAGCTAATCGTCTTATACTGGAAGGTACCCCCCTAAAAGTATCTGTCGTGTCTGAGCTTCCCTCCGGCCGTGCTACAACAGACGGCTCCCTCGGTACCCACGTCTCCGGACCCCCGACCGGATACTTATCGATCATACTGGGTAACGTGGTTGTGTCGGACGGTTCCCTACCTGTATCAAAGAGTACATTAGGGCGCTCACCAGATTGTGCGATTACGACAGAGGGCATTCTCTGTAGTATACAGCGCAACATAGCATTAAACAACCAAAGCCATATCGTTCTTGCTTACGCGTCGCATAACGATAGTTACATACTAAGTAATCAAAAACCAGCAGCCACGCTAAGCGCTATACCCTCGGATACTACATATCGTAGGTTTATTGGTATATTCGGACCAAAAGCTCATCATGCCGCTCACAATACGCAGCCAAATCTGCCTCGAAGTTCACGCCGATGCCATACGGGCTATTCCCTGATTTGAGTAGCGTCACATGAGGCAGTGACACCGTGAAATCCTGGTTTTCTTGGTACAATGCGTGCCGCAAACCATCTAAGCCGAGGATGTCTGCCATAGCTATAACGGCCGTTTGCATCTCACC
>JAJZCD010000037.1 GCA_021851735.1 bacterium
TGACCAGGAACTGGCCATACTCCATGGTTGTCACTTTCATTGTTTGTTTTGCTCCGTTTACAAGAAAACATACGGCTGACGCCGTATGTTTATGCTAACGGAATTGCTGGGAGTGCGAAAGTCCTATTTATTACGTGTACCTTTAAAAATCTCCAGCAAATAGTGCTGGTACAAAATGCTTCGTACCCGCCAAAACCCGAGCGCTACAACAAAGGCACTGACCGCAACCAGCAGGTTACGACTCAGCCCAACGGCTACAAAAAAGCCACAGCAAATGGCTATATCCAAAAACATAAACGTTCGAAAAGAAAGTCGTTCAAAATACCCAATGCCGTATCCGCCAATTGCTCCGAGGAGACTTGAGGCAGCGTATGCCCAGCCGAGGTATTGCGGCAGCATGCCAAGGTCTTTTAACACAAGGGTTGTGTAATCAGCGGGTGCGACATATAGACCGAACACTACACCAATGGCCACAAAAAGCAGAATGGTCCGCTTGCTAATAAATGACCGGATGGCAAGCATCATATCTCGTACTGCATGGTTACTGCCCTCATTCTTTTCACGGGGTGGCTCAACGAATGACCACGAAATAACAAACAATATCAAAAATGCCACAATGCCCAAGACAAACGGGAGCCGTTTGTTGATAGCATAGGTCATAGGCACCAAGCTAACTAGGACTATGTTTCCAAGCAAGCCGTACGCCTGCGCTCTTCCCATGACTTTAACGTACTGGCTCTTTCGGCCACACGCTTCTAAAGAATCGTGTATCATAGCCTGGCTGGAGCCTTGGAGGAACGCAAATCCTATGCCTGAAAGCATACTGGCTGCTAAGCCGCCAACAAAAGAAGGCCATACTACCAGTACACTGACACTGCTAACAAGGAAGAGCGACCCGGTCATGAGCGCAGAACGGCGCGTATATCGGTCGGCTATGTAGCCCGTCGGCATCTGCGCTAGGAGTATCACAAATCCCGTAACAGCAGTGATAACACCAATATTACCCAAGGTTACATGGCCCACGCTAACCAGATAGATAGCGATAAGCGGCAGAAAAACCCGCTTTACAAATACTTTGAACCAGCTATACAAGCGCACGTTTCGGCGCAACAGTGCTTCATCCATCGTTATAGCGTATTCTCTCACAGCTAATGAGAAAATTGAAACCGTCGTTACTCACACCCAAAAGTGGTACACCACTACATGCAGTCGCCAAGTTAGCGATTGCCCAAAAAGAGATATACACTGTAGGCATGCACAAGCAGCACAAACCAGCACTGCTACTCATGGCGTACGGCACTCCAGGTAGCTCAGCAGACATCGAAGCATACTACACTGACATACGTCGAGGGCACCCGCCTACACCAGCACAACTCAAGGAACTACAAGACCGATACACTGCTATTGGAGGAACGACCCCACTTCGTACCATTACCGAAGCACAAGCCGAGCAACTTGCGCATCTGACAGGTGTGAAAACATACATCGGCATGAAACACTGGCGACCGTATATACATGATGCCGTGGCAGAGATGAGCCACGACGGTATTACCCATATTGTTGCTCTCGTATTAGCACCGCATTTCTCCAGCATGAGCGTTGCGGATTACCGCAGTCGCCTACATAGCGCAGTCGCAGAGATACATCCTGCAGTACACGTTGACAGTATTGAGCGCTGGGGCAGTAACCCCGTCTTCATCGATTCCATATGTGACCGTCTCGAAGAAACACGTACCACGTATACCAAGCCGGACTGGGACGATATAGAAGTGGTCTTCTCAGCCCACAGCTTACCGGAACGCATCCTGGAGTCAGGAGACCCATACCGCGACGAACTTATGGAAACCTGCAAGCTGGTCGCAGGGCAGCTACACATACCTCACTGGCGCTTAGCATTCCAAAGCGCCGGACGTACTGATGACGCCTGGATCGGTCCCGATATCCTATCGGAGATGCGGTCCCTGGCCGCCAAAAGGGTTACGCAGGTACTAGTTGCACCGATAGGTTTTGTTACGGATAACCTTGAAATCTTGTACGATCTCGACATCCAAACCGCCGCTTTAGCTAAGGAACTTGGCATCGAATTTCGACGTATCCCCACGGCTAATGCAACCCGGCGATTCATTGAAGCGCTCAGCGATGTGGTCGCACCGTATATCGCTGCTGGGGTGCATCAGGAAAATTGAGCTTGTCGTACAGGACGATACTATCCGGCTGCAGACGATAGAGGCCAAAATCTCCCGAGCGTGCTACGATCGTCCGTTTCAGCTCAGCTGTTCGTTCAGGTGTCACTCCATACCGTTCTTGCATAACGCCCAAGCCTACCGAAACCGCAGGCTCTGTCGACAACTCGTCTACCGTGCCCGCTAGTTGCAGACCCCGAGTTGCATCGCCAAGCGCGTACGGCAACACGACGGCAGCAGCAACGTGTGCGTTACGGGCAATCTCTTGGGAGTGACGAGCGTCGTGACGCGACATCCAGTACACGTTAAAATCCGAATCAGCCGCAAAGCATACCGTGCAAACCCATGGAACATTACCAGCGGAAGTGGCAACCTGTAGCACTAGCACTTCATTCAGGTATTGCTCAATCAGGTACTTGACACTTATTCGTGCAGGGCGTCGATGCCCTTGTCGATTGTCTCTATTGCCCATAACGTCCAGCCATTCGGGTACGTACCCTTTATTGGAGTTTGTTCCACCGGAATATGCCCGGGGACAAACGACCTACCGACATGCCCCATGGTCAACTGGCGCAACGCGACCCCGAACTCGAATCGCTTATCGCCAGGGGCTACCTTCTCCCAGATACAGTTAACTTGGAATTGGTTATAACGCATAGATTGACCGTGAGCCGGCATTCCAAGAAAGTGCAGAGATACGCGAGGATCCATCTCGAAGTTTTTCGATGTATGCCCAGGCCATATTTCTAACCCCGCCAAGCAGCGTAAATCTATCTTTTCAGTGTCTTCATAGAATTCCAGGATAGCGTTAATCCGCGTACGAATTGCCTGGGTTCTGACGTCTTCCGGAGCGTCCTCCTTGATGTCAGTTTGTTCACGAATAACCTGAAACTTTTCCAGGTAGTAGTCCAGGTACTCCTCCTTAGCAACAAAACCAGTACCTTTGGTAGCTATATTTGCGCTGAACAACGAGCCCTTAGGATTATTCGTGACCACCACCGGCAAATGTGCGCCGAAACCACCGCCACCATGGTGTTGCGGTTGTTCAGCACCTTCAATGCGAGCAAGCATCCGGCGTAGCATAGCAGTCCGCTGGCCAATATTCCACGAGACGAACTGCTCAGACAACTCCTGAACAGGGTATGTCTGTTTGGTGCCTTCGACGTCAAAGCTAAAAGATAACGGTTCTTGTTGTTTGGTTATATGCATGTACCAAGGATAGCACTTATGCGGTGCGCGAAAAAGCCACGGCGTAAGCCAGACAAGTGGAGCTTGTCACGCGCTCTCCGGTCACCATCAACAACCTAGCGGCTTATCTGCTGACACCGCTAGTTGTGGAACGCAATGGATTTGGCGATCTGCTCAAAGACAGGAATGAGCGGAATCGTGTTTTCCGTGCCACTACCATCGTCTTGGGCATACATAGTTAGCAGTACAACCTGCCCGTTATGTGCAAAGACATAGCTATAGGTGTACCCTACACTGCTATTACCGCCATAATGATAGACCCCGGGATGTGGGGAACTCGGACACAGCGGGTTACCGAACGATTGCTGTAGCTCAGCAGCATACGTATGGTAGCCATTGATAGCATTGCTATACGGAGCATACAGACAATCTTGTGTGGGCGTCGTCTGAGTCTGCATATACCACGTTTCAGGGGGTAGCGCGCTTTTGCTGTGGCCCAGCGTTATGACTCGCCAATCCGGATGCGCTTTTGGCGACAGCACAGCATCTTGCGGACTTGAACCTACATTACACACAACAGCGGCACTAGAGCACGTCACGCGCCAATACGCGGGATATTTCACGCTATACGTGCCTCCCGGCGACGTATAGGTTTGCCAACCGGCGTACGGATTGGGTCGGGCTATATACGATCTACTGGCGCTACTGGCGACACTCAGCGCTTTGTTTACATTGTCCCGTACATGCCAAACGTACCACCCCATGCAACCCAGCAAACCTACACTCACTAAACCAAGCACTATGCTGAAGACGTTGCATCGTACAGTTCTTCCGCGCATGTTCATATGAAACGTGACCCTCACATACCGTGTACTATAACCATACGCATTAGTATACCAGTACCCTCATTGATGAGAGGAAATGCTGCTGTGTTTTTAGCTGGCGGTAGAGGTATCCCAGTTCCTTCCGAGGATTACCACAAAATTCGCATTAAAGCCTTTTGCTTCAGCCGCCTCAGGAGAAGACGAAGTGCTTGTCGTTACTTGGCCAGGGAATAACTTCTCTAGTGCTTGCAGCGACGCAGGGTCCTTACCGTCACTCATATCTACGATCATCGTTTGCGTATGCTCTGTATTAGCGTCAGTAATGCTCGTAACATTAAACCCTTTGCCCGTGAGAATACCAGCCTCCTTATGCGCTAAATCGAGTACATTGCTGGCGTTAAGCACCACGACACTTGCGTCTTCCCGGACAATCGGATTATTCGAGGTAAGCTGGAGGTAGAAATTACGAATTTGGCTATAGTCACCCACTCCGGCCTTAGGTATCAGAGAATCTTCACCATCCGGTGCAACGTACGTCTTGAGCAATGGGTTCGACCCTGCATAGCTCAGTCCATACGACCGAACTTTTGAAACAGTAATCTCGTGTGCTAGTTGAGCAAGGCGAAGTGCATCCTGTAAGTTTAGATCGGTTTTCATATTTGACCCAAGTGCACCGAATAAATGATCGATCGTCAGTGGGTTAGTCAGCACACCGGCACTAGCGGCTTTTTGACCAAGCGCAACCAGCATCTGTCTTTGGTGCTGCTCACGGTTGATGTCACTCTGTGGGAACCCATACGCATATGGCGAGTCACCTCGGGCTAACGCAAGCGCTAACGCTTGGATCCCATCAAGCTTAACCGGGCCATTAGGCAGCTTAACCGGGCCACCATGCGCTTTATCCACGTTCGGGTCATATAGCCCTCGCGGATCAGGGCTCTTAATGGTGACCGTTATACCGCCAACTGCGTTCACTACGTCCTTGAATGCCGTGTAGTCAATGAGCGCATAGTAATCTATTGGTATACCAAAGTCCTTTTCAATAATTTGTTGCAATTGTCCCATACCGCCTTTGAAGTAGCCAGGCTGGTTGAAACTAGTTACTGTGTTCGCGGCATTTATTTTCTGGTAATTGCCAATGCCAGGAATATATACCCACAAGTCTCTTGGAACACTCATCGTAAAGGCAGTGTGCGTTTTAGTATTAATACTCACGATCATAATCGAGTCCGTTAACGGGCCCTCGTCACTTTGCTTTCCTTGGTAACCTGCCAGTAGAATATTCACTCTACCCTGCGCCTCACCATTTAGTGTCGCATGACTAAACAGTGCCTGGACTCCTCGAACCCCACATGTAGCTCCGCAGTGAAAGACCTTGTTAACGTTCCAATCAAGCCAGCCGCCAACACCGATGACGAGAATCATAAACACGGCAATCACGGCTACAAGCTTACGTTTTATCGACCGTTTTGGCTTATTCGCTTTCACGGGGACACCCTGTCTAGAGAAGCCGCCGTTTTTGTGTCGTCGGTTTTCTTGGGTTTTATGTTGACCGGTAAGCTTTGGGTTCGGCAGTGCCGCGCCAATCAGAGATTGTCCGGTACCACTAAGACGCGCATACGACGCATTGCGATACGAAGCATCTTCAACTGTCGCCGGCTGTGATGGCGCGGCGCGTCGAGACAGTCGAGGGGATACCTCAACCGGTTGTTGCCGTGTTGTACGTCGTCGGAAGTCAGAATAGCGACGAGCAGATGGATCGAGAAACCCGTCGATACTTCCAGGACGCGTTGGACGCCTCCTTTGTTCCATATGTGCTCTATTCTAGACCGCTTTGTCACTCGAAACAAGAAACTGAAGGTTACGTCAAAGTCTTCATTCATCCGAGTCGCCCCTGTTACTACCATACGGCGTTCCACCCATTTCGCACATATAACGCCATGAGGTACCAACAACCAATCCCCTAACTATAGGCACCCGTAAGAGTACATGGAGGTAGATAGTCAGATATGTGTAGTGTACATATCGTAAAATTCACATTTCACCCAGAAATATATCTTTTTCTCCAGCAAGCTTTCACCATTACTCTTTGACGAGCCAACACTAGACCCGGTTCGTCCAACAATGATTTCTTACAGCCCCAAACACACCCCCGTTGCTACACTGTGAGTGTCTCCTGTACCATGGGAGCAAAATTTTTGGACATCATGCAGAAGCGAGCAGAGTTCCACGTACGAGATAAGGGCAATCAGTGCAGGTTTTCAGCACCGAAGTTGTCTGTGATATCCGACATGCAACGAAGCGGATCTCAGACGGAGAGATATCATTCGGCCTAGATGACAACACCTACCATATTGATCTCTGTAGACAACACGGGCAAGAGCTCAAAATGGTACTGCGATACTATGCCTCCCATGCCCGTAACGTACCCCAGAAACGACGCACGCGTGCCAGACGGCTGCGTAGCGCCACAATCCGTGCTTGGGCCAAACGTAAAGGCTTGGAGATCAACGACCGCGGCCGTATCCCGGACCATGTACTCGTCAAGTACGCCGCTGCGCACGAAGAGCCGCCACCAAAAAAGATGAGGTGAAACGTAACACTACGTGCGGATCATACAACACTGCTACCGTGCGACTGATGCTTGCGTCCGCTCAAGTCCAGTTTCGTCTGGCATCGCAGATGAGTTCTGTGATCGCGTAGGGCAGTTGCTATCAGCGACTAACGCGAACACTCATCTGCTTCACCAGGGTGCATATTGCATATGTGCGTCGTGGCGAAGCGTTGCTGGTAGATACCTCCATGCTCCTGATAGCTCATGGCGTATACAATCTTACCTATACGGTATATACCGCGCAGTATGTATACTGACGGTATATGAAACAGCATAAGCTTGGTGATTTCAACGCAAAACGTAGAGAATGGCTGCAACGCTATATCCCAGCAGAAGTGCTTGGTACAATCACCGCATTACTTGGGGCGTGGGTAATGTATGCCCACACGCACTCTTTCGTTGCGGCAACTGCGACCGGATGGATCAGTGAAGGGGTTGGCTTCTACGGCTACTTTATAAGTACCGAGCTAGCACTGCATAGTAACCGATACCGGCACCACACGCTAGCAAAACGGATATCGTTAGCTATCGCAGCAGCTAGCACTAATCTCGTCGTCGAGTTTTTGCCTGCCGAACTGTTCGATAATATACTTGTACGACCGTTCTTAATGTTTTGGGCTCCTCACTATATCCACCCGTATCCTATTGGGTTTTTAGTCGGCAAATTCAGCGCCGACCTACTCTTTTACGTCTTCGCAATCATCGGGTACGAAACCAAGAAACACTGGATTAACCGTTAGGCCTGCCCTACATAAAAGATAAGATGCTCGCAGCCCGTACCACCATGATGAACGGGTCGTGGCCAACCCTCACCGCGACGTTCAGCTTACCGGCCGTACTGGTTATCAGCTACTAATATATCCAGCAGCATATTGCAAGAGCGTGTACGCCCAAAATATAGCCGTTAGCATGACAACAAACACGTATGCTTGCTTATCTTTAAATATTTCGTACAGCATTATAGGGATAGGAAACGCAATAAATACATACCGGTTAAACCCACCCCACTGCGCGCCAACTATCGGTATGAGCAAGAACAGGAGCGAATAGATAGCGAAGCTTCTCCGTTTATTCCAATAATATACTGCTGCTGCCAGCAAGAGTACTACAAAAAAAACATTGAGATAGCTAGTGTTAGAGATCAGGGTGTGGTAGTTTGCCTTCAGCCAGCCATGGATATGCGTTTGTGATTTCAAAAATTCCAACGCGTTATGGTAACGGACGAACAAATATCCCATAAACATTAAAATACCTGATGCGCCCATTACCGCCGTTACAGCAATTTTACGAAGAGACACCTTACCTTCGAGCAACAGCAGCACATCCAAGACTATAAGCAAAGCTCCAGTTACGTGCGTTAAGGTGGCAAGCATAAGGAATACCCCCGTTAGGAGATACCGCTTCTTAAACGCAAAATAAATACCAGCGAGTGCAAGCATCGCAAATAGACCTTCCGTGTAGGTAACGATTGCAAAAACTGCGGTGGGGAACAATACAAAAGGCGCTATAGCGAGTACGAGGTTCGTCTTAGTATTTGCCAAGCCTAGATGCTTGATGATCTTAATGTAAAAATATATAGCGCCAGCTAAGCTGAACCAAGAGATAAGAAGCGCACTAATCAAGTATGAACCAATCACGTAATGTAGCAATCGTATGAGCAGCGGATAAAGTGGGAAAAAGCCGGCGTCCAATAATGTTTTATAGCCATTGTGCGCAATACTCAGATAATCTTTACCGTCCCAACGGGCAAATATGCTTAGCGGGTTAGCCAGCGAATGATGGGCATGGCCTCCGAGTCGAGATGCAATCATTGCATCATTACGCACCCCTAGCAAAATACCAAGCAGCACTACAGCAATAGTACACAGCAGTGCCAGGGCCATATCGTGGCGAGCTATAAAGCTTTTAGCCCTCACATAATGATATAAGGGCTGTTTTTTTATGTCATACACAACCGCTTAATTAAAGCATAGCTACCTTGAAAGCTCAAGGAGTATTAGCCAATCTATTGGGCAATTCACCATTGATGGGTTAGTAAGACCCGAGAATCATACAGCTCTTTCTCGCTGCTAGCGGATATACGATGACACACAGACGCTAAGAATCAGGATCACGAGCTTCAGGTACCGATGGAACCGTTAGTCCGCCCGGTGTCTCGGAACATAGCGAACTAGTAGCCCTCCTACGAGCAATGCAGCCGACATCAGCTCGATTGCCGTTAGGTCGAAGCCAGTATTGCTGAGATTTGCAGCCGCAGGCACGGCAAGTGCAACTGGGTCAACTATAACACCATTTGCAACACCGTCGCTATCCATACTACCACCGTCGGTTAGGTTGTACGTAACCGTTGTTTTGGCGACGCCACCAATGGTCGCGGTACCAAACGTAACACCCGGCACCGCGCTATATGCTTTGGTTGAGGCATTGTAATAAAGTAACGTTTTCGAACCGCTGCCATACACTTTGTCATAAATAATGGTGACTGGGACTGTTTCACCAGGATTCGGACAATAAACGGTGAAACCAAGCAAGCTGGTGTCAAGCTGGTAGGTGGTATGCGACGGTACGACATTCGCAGCCGTACTAACCCCATTACTAAGCGTACACAGGCTGGTACTCGGAACGTTAGCCGTAGCCCATGTGCCACCCGCATCCTTTACAGAGAGAACATTTGCCTGGTACGAATCTGCGATGCCGTCTCCATTTGCGTCACCACCATTTGGTACGCCACTTGTAGCAGCGAAAGCTGCCTCATCCCGCAATACTGGATATCCAGCCGCAGTCACCCAGGTATTTGTAAAGTCCCAGGTGTTGAATGGCCCGTTGGTACTATTATTTTTAAAATAGCCAGGGTCAGTGTTCGTGGAATTTTCCGCCGTACAGCCCGTAGGCGATCCAGCTCCGGAGCATTGCCCAGACACGTACATGTCATAATAATTATTAGTACTGGTGCCACTCGTGCTCGCCGTGCCAAAGACCGCTCCCAGATCCAAGCCGGCACCACTGAAACTGACTGCCGAGAATGAATTACTGACCGCATAGTTGGTAGTATCGGCCGCAATACCGCCGACCGTACTGGTGCCGGAGCTATTCGACACAATATGCATAGCACTATACACATCCTGCACGACCGTGCCAGCGACCTCAGACAGTCCGACAACTCCACCATCCATATAAGGGCTGACTGTAGTTGGTGTTGTTTCGTTATATAAATTAAGCGTACCGATCGAATAACTATTCTTGATTGTTGGCGCGCCCGGGCCATACGTTATGCCAACGAGCCCCCCTGCGTATACATTGGCGTTAATCGTCCCGTTGTACGAGCTGTTCTGGAGCGTTGAACCGTCTTTTAGCTCAGCGACCAATCCGCCAACATACGCACCGCCCGACGGGTCTGACGTGGCATTAATCGTCATAGTAGAATGTACGTTGTTGATAGCAGTATTAATAGCGAACGCAACAACACTACTACTATACACACCCGAATTAACGCTGCCACCACTTAGTGACAAGTTTTCTATGGTGGCATTTGTGGCATTTTCAAAAAGACCATAGTCGTTAATATTAAGATTGGAGATGGTATGGTTTTGACCATCAAGTGTACCAGTAAACGCCGTAGCCGCTCCAAGATTGGTAAACGACGTGTCCCCTGAACAGTCTATATTGGAAACAAGTACGTAATACGCCGATAAATCGTTGTTTATATCCTGCAACTCCGAGCATGTTGCGATTCGGTATGGGTTGGCCGACGTACCTGCGCCATACGCAGGAAATGCAAAGGCAACAGGTGCCGCCATTATCACGATACTAGCTAGTACGACGCCTACGGACGCTGCGATTTTCTTCATGGCCTGCTTCCTCTGTATATTATTTCGCTTATGACTATAGCCAGGTGATGTAGCTATGTCAACAATCATGCGCACTATACAAGATAGCTGACAGTGTCACCGCAAAAAAACATTGTAGGGCTGACCGTCTGGATCCATACAATTAACTCTTGTGCAGGCCTACGTACGGCGCTACTAACCTTAACTAGTTCTGATACGTAGCAGACAATAAAATTGATTCTACCGTAGCAACATCATATTGGGGCCAAGATTCGCTGCCGGTGGCATTAAAACTAGCCCAGTACTTTTGATTACTTGTCAAAAAATCAAATCCACTGATTGGCGGACAAGCATTAGGTAGACTTGGAACAGGCGGTTGACCAACGACTGGAGGTTGACCGTTAGACTGGCCTGCCGTCAAGCCTATGTCATGCACGTACCCACCCTTCGATTTAACCCCTGAGTCAACTAAGAAGACATCGCTAAGATTTGGTGCCTTTACTTCCTTAAAATATTCCGTTATTGAATTATTAACGTTCGGGTTACAGGTTGCTGATACCACATCCGTCTGAGGGTTATATGTTTGAAAATCAAACTGCACGGTCGCTTTTTTGTCGGCACTAACAATACTAAAATTACCGGACGGGCATGCCCCATACGTATTCGGGGGTCTATTAGGACAAGTGTAGTTAGCCCAATTCTGCGGATAATTCACACATAACTTCGTGAGGGACGAGCAGTATTGCGTCCATCCCGTATATGAGTTAACCGTTTTTTGGACAGGCGCTTTTGCAGTGGTTTTCTTCGTGTACGTAGGTACCGTTGAGCGTGCAGCTACAGAGTAATTCTTATTAGCAGCTTGTTTAGTATGGTATACATACCAGCCCGTAAAACCTAGGATGCCTATGACTACTAGAATTAGTAACGCCTCAATAATGCTGAAGCCTGATTGGTTGATCTTTTTCATGAATAGCCTCTCGGGGTAATGTTTTGTTACTTTAAGCATAAGCGGAAGCTTGGTTGTTTGCAAACAATAAAAAGAGCCTCAGGGATACTGCGATCATTGTCCTATGGTTGGCATGCTCGGACGTACTTTCATTCCAGCCTTTTTGGGTGCTCAGATGGCAGCCACACCTAAAATGTGGTCCGCGATATGTTCTGGCGTATTTTTTGGGTCTCCGGTATCAAACACAAGTACCGGGAAGTGAAGCCCTGCCAAATTGCCTATTTCAATATACCGTTCTTGACACATTGCATGGAATTCCAAGCTATTGGCACCTGTTTTAGCCTCCCCGCGAGCATCTAGTCGCTCAGCAATAGTCGTTGCGGAAGCTGTAAGTACCACTAAAACATCAGGTGACATGTAGGGTTCGGGGAACAATCGCGTCATGCTATAGCTTAGGGCCTTGCCCTGCAGGACGTCATGGGTGATTATCGTATCCGCCCTACCACGAACCGCTATTAACGGTCTCCTTTCGGTTACCTCTTTAACAGCGCGCATCTGTGCGCGATTTGCAGCAAGGAATACTTGCCTTCGGGTTTCTAACTGATCGGGAGTAATCGTCGATGATCGGCCGATACCGTAAGTCTCGAGCCAACTGTAAACATACGGCTCAGTACTAGAAAATTCTACAAAATTCGGCATTAAATCACTCACAGCGCTACAAACAGCAGTTTTACCCGTACAGTCAGCACCAAGTACTCGTATATGTGGGAGCCTTCTTTGTCCCTTTCTCGTCATTAGTCTACTGTAGCATTCGAGACGATCATCTCAAAGAGTTAGCGCCGTCGTGTTGGCGAGCGTACTCAACGAGGTGGTCTTACCGGTACCTGGTGCGCCGGTGATAAGGACTTTCATTCTTTATGTACTGCAAGCTTTCGAAGTTTGCCCCAGTAAATAAAACCAGATCGGATAGCCGAATGCTGTACTGACCTGTTTTATAGGAATTGCCTCATTTGGTGCCACCCTCCGGTCATGTTTAGGAAGCAGCATTATGGGGTTATCGCTCGAGTTGCGAAAGAGGTTAGCCCTGCGCCTGCTCTTCCTGTGACCGAAATTGCTCGGCGAGTCTAGTGCCGACCTCGTCAACTACTGCAGTATGCCCAGCGGCAGTCCTGCAGGTCTCACAGCTATCGGACACATGCCCTAAAGCTCGACTTCCGTTGGTACTCACCTGTCAGGCTCCCCATATAATCAACACTCAGTCTGAACCGGTTTAGATCATCTGTTAACATAAAACCAACGGGGCGTAAGCCCAGTTGGTAAAAGGAGTGAGTGTTTTCGCATGTCTCGAGGTAAACC
>JAJZCD010000038.1 GCA_021851735.1 bacterium
TCTATGGCTAACTCGCCGGATTACCAAGGAACAGGCCCTGAGACAATCGTAGTAGCTATGTATGGTGAGCCGACAGGGATGATCAATGCTAGCACTGGTACAACTACCTCAAAACCAGTTGCCCTTGGCACGCAGACTCAGCCAGTTTCCCAATTATCTTTGCTCTCGACCGCTACCTGGGCACCAATGGTAATAGCAGCGATCTGCGGCGCCGCGCTAATGCTGTTCTTTATCCGCCACATCTTAGCCTGGCACAAGGTACTCGTACGAGGCGAGCAATTCTTCTTAGCGCACCCCATGTTTGACGCTTTACTCATGTCTGCTGCGGTGCTTACTCTGCTACTTTCTCACGTTGCCGGCGCAGTGCTATAACGCGTGACGAATTGTCGCGCATCTGATCGCTCCACCTATTGACTACTGCAGAACGACATTTGCAGCACCGACGAGTGTCTGTAACTGTTTCAGCACTGCCGGGTCGGCATTCATGCGCGTGGGGAGCTTAACGGCCTGTTTAGCGTGATCAGGTCCAAGAACCAGAACTACTTCGTTTTCACCTCGTTGTTCGTCAATCACAACTTTAAGCTGTGAAAGCACGTCGTGGTCGTCACTTTTTAACAGACGGATGTACACTCGTGACGGTTGAGCGGTAGCTTGGGTCTTTTCAGCCTTCTCGGCTTTAGCTGCTGCTACTGCCGCCTTAAGTGTGCTACCTTTACGCTTGCGCACGCTAAGTTCACGTGGCGTCCGGCCGGTGCTTTGGTATGCTGCAGCCTGCTCGTGCGTAACTTCGCGGGCATCGTCTACCATGATTTTTACCTCATCGACAATAGCGCCGTCGCGATCTTTGGCGTTCACACGACCTCTGACTATGACTACACGGTCACGCTCCCAGAGGCCAAGAGTTTGCTGGTACGAGCTAGGGAAAAGAATCAGCTCAATTTCACCAAATTCGTCTTCAATCTTTACAAAGGCCATTTTTTGGCCATTTCTAGTCGTTATCTCCCGTGCATCCACTACCATACCACCGATCACTACCGCTTTACCGTCGTGCTCAGGCTTTAGGCTCGTTAACGGCAAGGTTTGTTCGGAAAGCAATACGCTGAACGTCTCAAGTGGCTGCTGGCTTACGTACAAACCTAACAGCTCGCGTTCCCATGCGAGGAGCTCCCGGGGACTGCATTTAGCAGATGGGGCATCCAGCTTTAGCGTTGGCTTATGGCTCATGGCGTCATCTCCAGTGTCGCCAAACAGATCAGTCTGACCGCTAGCCCTCTCCTTCGCTAAGCGTTGGCCATAGGCCATGATCGTGTCCAAGTTATGTAATAGCGTAGATCTATCGCCAAAGCGGTCAAACGCACCAGATTTAATGAGGCTTTCGAACGCTTTACGGTTCACCAAGCGTGTGTTTACGCGTGACACAAAATCCTCTAGACTGTCAAACTTGCCAGATTCTTCACGCGCCCGTAAGATTTCACCAACTGCGCCCGACCCTACATTCTTGATAGCGTCCATACCAAACCGGATAGCGGCCTTACGGGCGTTAGAATCATCCGCGTTCGGTACCACAGCGAATTCATGGAACGATTCATTAACGTCTGGCGGCATCACATCTATTCCCATATGCTTACATTCGGTAATTTCAATTGCTAGACGGTCCGTATCGTCGTAGTCACTTGTCATGAGCGCCGCCATGAATACTGCCGGGTAATGCGCCTTCAGATACGCCGTCTGGTAGCTTATAAGCCCGTAGCATGCCGAGTGACTCTTGTTGAAACAATAATCAGCAAAACCAAGCAAGTCTTTCCAAAATTTTTCAATTACTGGGCGTGGCACGCCGTTTTCAACAGCACCGTCCTCGAACTTAACTTGCATTTTTTTCATAACGTCAAGTTTTTTCTTGCCAATAGCCTTACGCAAGGTATCTGCCTCGCCGCCCGTAAACCCACAGACTTGACGACTAATTTGCATCACTTGCTCCTGGTACACCAGAACGCCATACGTGTTTTCCAGCGCTGACCGCATAAGCGGGTGAGCATAAGCAACCTCTTCAAGGCCATTTTTACGATGGATAAAGCTGTCTGTCAGGCCGGCGCTTAAAGGGCCGGGGCGGTACAAAGCACCCATAGCAATTACGTCATCAAACTCAGTAGGTTTGAGCTCGCGTAGGTAGCGTTTCATGCCGCTACTCTCAAACTGGAATACTCCAGTAGTATCTCCTCTACCCAACAGCGCAAAGGTCTCCGCATCGTCAAGCGGCAGTTTACCAAGGTCGATCTCTTGACCGTATACGCGCTTAATGATGCGCAGTGTATTTTTAATTATGGTCAGGTTAGAAAGGCCCAAGAAATCCATCTTAAGCAACCCCAGCTCTTCAACCTGCCCCATAGGGAATTGCACGGCCACAACACCTTTCTGTGCCATCTCAAGCGGTAAATAGTTTACGAGCTTTGAGGGGGCTATAACGACACCACATGCATGTACGCCATGGCTACGGACAGTCCCCTCAAGCGCTATTGCCATATCTATGACCTGCTTCGCCGTTTCATTTGTTCCATACTCCTGCTGCAGATCCGGATCTTTTTCAACGCTCACTTTGAGCGGAATATGCCTCCCCTGGACGGGCTGCGGTATCATCTTCGCCAAGCGATCAGCTTCGGAGTAGGGCACTTGCATGACCCGCGCAACATCGCGCACGGCGGCACGTGCAGCCATCCGTCCAAATGTTACGATATTACTAACCTGGTCGTGACCATACTTGTCAGCACAGTACTGGATAACCTCATCGCGCCGATTGTCCTGGATATCGACATCAATATCAGGCATAGATATACGATCAGGATTGAGGAAGCGCTCAAACAGTAAATCATATTTCAGCGGGTCAAGATCAGTAATATATAGCGCATAGGCAATAATAGATCCGGCTGCGCTACCCCTGCCTGGCCCAAAAATGATGCCCTGGCTTTTCCCCCAGTTTATAAAGTCTTGTACTATAAGCATATAGCCGTTAAAACCCATGCCGTCTATAATGCTAAGCTCATACTCCGCCCGGTCCAGGACATTCTTCGGTACTATTTTTTTAGTATCATCTATGGTGAGTTCCTGAGCGGTATCACGATTTTTACCTGCATACCGCTCGGCGAGCCCACGAAATACTAATTTGTCCAAGAATGACTTCTCATCCTCTCCCTTCGGTACCGGAAACTTCGGTATCAGGATGCGTCCTAATTCGATCTCGACATTACAACGATCCGCAATAACCCTGGTATTAGTTACGACTTCTGGGTATTCTTTGCCCCAGCGCGTGATAATTTCTTTCGGGTTCTCAACATGTAGCGGATAATTTTTAAGGCTCATGCGCTTTTCGTCGCTAAGAAACGCACCTGTGCCTACGCATAGGAGTATTTCATGCGCATCTTGATCTTCATGTCTCAGGTAATGTGCGTCGCAGGTAACAACCACAGGTATGTGCAGCTCACTCCCGAGCTTGAGTATCTCCTCGTTAATACGTCGTTGCTCTGGGGAGTGTAATGGATTGTCTGGGTGGCCGTGATCCTGTACTTCCAGGTAGTATCGATCACCGAAAACGCTCTTGTACCACGATGCAACATCTTTGGCCTTCTCATAATCATCGTTTTTCAGAGCCTCGCCGATCTCACCACCCATGCAAGCACTCAGCGCTATAAGCCCCTCGTTGTATTGCTCAAGCAGCTCATGATCAATACGCGGGAAGTAATACATACCATGTAAATTCGCAGTAGTACTCAGCTGCATCAGGTTCTTCCACCCCTGATTATTCATGGCAAGTAATATCAAGTGATACCGCGGCTTGTCCTTTTGTGGATCTTTATCGGTGTGCCGTCGTGCGGCCACATATGTTTCAATGCCGAGGATTGGCTTTACATTATTAGCCGTCGCCTCCTTATAGAATTCAATCGCGCCGGAAAGTGTGCCATGATCAGTCATAGCCACCGCATTCATGCCCGTATCTTTAGCAAACTTAACAAGATCGGGGATCTTGGTCAATCCGTCGAGCAAACTGTACTGTGTATGGTTGTGCAAATGCACATAATCACTGGCCTTGAGATCTGCCATTCATGTTCCTTGTGCGTTACCCTGCCCTTGTACTACGTAGTATAGCGCAAGCGTAACAAGAAAGTCTGCTGGCATCTTTACAACAACGGGTACTACGACGGGGTAACCCGTAGTTGGTCACACCACAGGTTTAGAAGAGTTAGCAGCAACCCGTTTTTTATGACTTATGCAAGAAGTCACGCAAACGCTCAATTGCCTTGGTTGCGTCTTTAATCGCCGCTTTTAGGTCTTCATCAACGGCTTCTCCGTCATGCAAAACGCTTAGTACTTCACGAGCCTTTTGTTTGGCGTTACGGCCCTTTTTAAGAGCTTCGTCGACCTCTTTCGGGTTGCGGAACGTACTGAACCTGTCATTCACTTCCCCAATGACATCAGCCAGTTCAGTATGTAGCCTCTTGAGCTCCTTTTCAGCAGCCTCATACGTTTCCGTAGCCTTATTCTTTATAACCTGTCGCGTCTCTTTGCCGCTTCGCGGCGCAGTTAATAGTCCCGCTACATAACCTGCCAATGCACTCAGGGCCGCCCCAAGGGCAATCGTTTTTACGACACCTCGTTTAGTATGCTGATGTGATGCACGCATAACTATTTTTCCCTCCCTTTAGTCTTATTAATTGCGGTAACAAACTTCAGCAGCATGCGCATGATGCCAACAGCACCCGCATTGGCACGAAGCGTCTCGCTCAGTTGCTCGGCACTATCTACTAGATACTCGCCTTTGGCAACAATCTGTCGTAAGCTAGCAAGCAGCTTGAGCACCATCGAGATTGCGATAATCGACAGGATAAGAAAAATACCAAGCAGTGCGCTTAACGTAATAACAAGTATTTCAAATGCAGTATTCATACCAACAATATACCACAGCTGCGCTTACGGGATACTGTCAAGTTTTTCGCATGCTACTCTGCGAGCTTATGCTCAAGGTATTCACGAAGTGCCGCACCCAATTCTTCATGGGCTAAACCAAAGTCAACAATAGTCTTAAGATACTCCAATTTGTTACCTGTATCGTAATACCTACCATCAATTTCCTTGGCATAGAACGTCCGTCCGTCATCAATCATGGACTGCATAACTGGTTGTATCATAAATTCACCACTAGTATGCTCTTTCGCACTCTTATCCAGGTACGGGAATATCTCTGGCGTTAGAAGATACCCGCTGACACTTGCAAGGTTTGACGGCGCTTTGTCTTTTCCGGGCTTTTCTATTACTCGCTCTACACGCAACAAACCATCTTCTACTGCTTCGCCAGCTACAATACCATAACGGTCGTATTCACTGTCTTTGGTAATCGTTTTGCAAGCAAATACGCCTGCGCCTGTCTTTTCGTATACTGATATCATCTGACTAGTGCGCCCGGGACTAGCCTCGAAAAATTCATCGGCATATGTATATATAAAAGGCTCATTACCTACAAGATGGGCCGCGTCCATAACTGGTGTAGCGTTACCATATGGTCCTTTTTGCCGTAAATAAATAAAGTTTGCCATATTGGCAAGTGCCTGGAGCTCGTCAATATAGTGCTGTTTCTTGGGGCCACCGGCGCACAGGTTTTGTAGTAAATCTTCATTTGGCAGGTCGAAATGGTCCTCAATGGCTCGTTTATTGCTACTACCTACAATGACGATATCTTTAATACCAGCATCTACTAGCTCTTCAACAACATATTGGATAATCGGTTTATCGATGACCGGCATCATCTCTTTAGGCATGGCCTTCGTCTGCGGCAAGAAACGTGTGCCGAATCCTGCTGCTGCTATCACTGCTTTGGTCACTCTAGTCATTGTATCTTCTCCTTAGTCGTGTGATCGGTTATATATCTGCCTCACGGCGTAATACCAGCATATATCTACTACGCAGCAGCAAGCTCATTGAGTTGCTCGTACGCCATTAGAACAGCTTCAGGATCGGTCATACGGTCGTGTTTGGCATTGTCTATCAGCTCCTTAATGCTAATAAGACGAGCTTCTGCACCTTGGTCACGCTCTTCCTTATCCAATTCTGGCCCGTCATCAGATAGAGTACAGCCCGTAGCCAAAAAATAGTACCACGTCATATTACAGTACGCATCCCGGCAACTTTTGCCTAATAGTGTAACATGCTGCGGTTCGTAACCGGTTTCTTCTTTTAACTCACGGAGTGCTGCAGCTTGCTCGTCTTCACCGCCATTAAACTTACCGCCTGGTATTTCCCACATCCACCGTTCAGGTCCGGCTCGAAATTGATACGTAACAATTACTTTCCTGTCAGGTGTAAGTGCTATGACGCCGCCATTGCGACCACCTTCCTTCCCCCAGGTTGTAAACTCATGCACTGAGTCGTCATCCGCCTTGAATGTTTTGACAACCATTGTACGCTTATACTGTAAGCCGCATACTTGCTGAGTAGTTGGCTCAATTCTGCTAAACTGTTTCATCAGGTCTCCATTTACTGTTGGCTTCAGTCGAGACAGCCCTTATACGTTATATACCGAGTTCCTTTTTAATGAGTTCCGTCGCAAGCGCCGGATTTGCTGCGCCCTTGCTTGCCTTCATCACCTGGCCGACCAAAAAGCCTATTGCTTTCATTTCACCGTTGCGTACGTCACTTGCCGCTTTTTCATTTTCAGCAAGCACTTGTGTAACGATTTTGGTTATTGCGCCGGCATCACTCACCTGAAGCAGGTTCTTCTGTTGAGCAACCTTTTCGGGATCGTCACCAGTTTTCTGCACGTCAACTAGTACCTCCTTAGCAGCCGTACTGCTAAGTTTATTAGTTTGTACCATTTGTGACAGTTTAATCAGCTGATTGTCCAGGTTGTCTTCCTGTACGGATTCAGCTTCTTTCGCTGCCTGTTCCTCGTCGCCGTCACTGGTCTGGGGCTGCAATAACCAAAATGCCACTCGTTTAGCGTGCGCTGCTCCCGCAGCCTCATAGATACGTTTTACGGTCATAGCCGTGTCAGGTACGGCAATAATATCCCCCGCAGTCTTGGCATCAATGCCAATCTGTTCCATAACGTGCCGATATTCATCAAGCTGAGCAGGCATCGTAGCTTTAATCTCGTCGATGTATGCCTGGCTTAGGACAACTGGCGGTACATCTGGATCAGGCATATACCGGTAGTCGTGTGCCTCTTCTTTGGTACGCTGGCTAAACGTCTTTTGCGAAGCGTCATCCCAGCCACGCGTTTCCTGTGTGATTAATTCACCGGATTCAAGTACATCAATTTGTCTGCCTATCTCATACTCTACAGACTTCTCTACGCTACGGAAGCTATTGAGGTTTTTTGTTTCAGTTCGCGTACCTAGCTGATCTGTCTTGCTAACAGATACGTTTACGTCAAAGCGCATATTCCCGTAGTATAGGTTGGCGTAGGATACACCTGCATATTTCATACGCAGCCACAGCTCACGCGCGTATAGCTTAGCCTCTTCAGCGGTATGCATATCTGGTTCTGACACAATTTCAAGTAGTGGTGTACCTGCTCGGTTCAGGTCTACCAGGCTGTAATCCTTTCCTGCCGGATGTGTACTTTTACCTGCGTCCGCCTCAATATGTGCCCGTGTGATTCCGATCGTCCTGGTCTGACCACCGACAATAATGTCAACTTTGCCGCCTAGTATAATCGGCTCATCAAACTGGGTTATCTGGTATCCCATCGGCAAATCCGGGTAGAAGTAGTGCTTGCGATCGAATTTACTAAATTTTTGCGGCTCACTTCCGAGCGCGAAAGCGGCACGGCATGCTAGACGGACAGCTTCCTCGTTAAGAACGGGCAATGCCCCTGGCAGTCCAAAATCTATGTGATTTACCAGTGTATTGGGCGCAGCCTCTCGGGCATCATTATCGGCTCCGCTGAACAGCTTAGTTTTAGTTTTAAGCTGTACATGGCATTCTATGCCAATAGTTGCACGGTAGTTGTCACGTGTTTCAGAGTTTGCCATAGTTACATCCGTTTTCCGTATGCATAATTCGCAGATACTGTATAAAGATAGCCATCACCACCCGTAATCATAGGGCCCCCAGGTCTTTCAGGGCAGCACGGATACCAACAAGTGCATCCTTAACATCCCGCTCTTTCAGCTTAACACTATTTTCATGGACTAAACGGTTACGCAGCTTATGGCCGTACCATACGCCGTCATTGTCACTTATAGCATGCTGTGCACTTACGAGCCGTTCACCCATACTCTTACCCTTGTACCGGCTTCTCTTAAGTGCTTCGTCCAACAATTTGTCAGCATCGATAACTGCCAGTGGCCATGTAGATTTGTCCTTACAGAGCTTCTGAAGTGCTTGCCAATGCTCCTTATAGTATTCCTGATTAAGCTTTTTGGGCTTAAACCGTAGTAGAAGATTAGTGCTTACTATCAACACAAGCAGTAGAACAACAGCCACTATTACTATGTACATTTCGCTCATTGCACTGCCTCCTCGACTGCCGCCGCCACAGTAAGTAGCTCTCGGTCTGCCCGCTGTGGCGCCATTATCTGCATGCCAACCGGTAGACCGTTACTCATACCGCACGGAATACTCACAGACGGGATACCGATAAGGTTAGCAGCAACTGTCATAGTATCCGCCAAATACATTGCTAGCGGGTCATCGGCGCGCTCACCTATTTTGAAAGCCGTAGTAGGTGCAACAGGTCCTACCAGAAAGTCGACCGCCTCAAATGCACTAACAGCTTCTTGGATAAGCTTTGTGCGAACAATCTGCGCTCTCTTGTAATACGCATCGTAGTAACCACTACTCAGCACGTATGTACCGATCATAATGCGACGTTTCGCCTCATTACCAAAGCCGATCGCGCGTGACTTCGTGTAGCTCTCACTAAGGTCCTTGGCATCTTCATAGCTATATCCATAGCGCTGGCCATCGTATCGGCTCAAGTTACTGCTAATCTCAGCTGGGCACAGAATGTAATACACGGCGAGAGCCAAAGATAGTGAAGGCAGACTAACCTCAGTAATTATTGCGCCAGCTTTCTGCAGCCGTTCAATGGATGCTTCAATCTGCTTACGCACGCCATCAGACACGCCCTCCCCCATGTACTCCTTAATAACGCCAATTTTCTTACCCGCTACGCTAGCTGCACCGGGGAGATAACCCTCCTGTTGACGTGCTATTGTCGTGCTGTCCAAATCATCCTTACCAGCTATCACATCTACCACTAGTGCCGTATCCTGTACTGTCGACGCCAACACACCGACGGTATCGGTGCTACTTGCCATAGCGACAATTCCCGAGCGCGACATCAAACCGTAGGTTGGCTTATAGCCTACACACCCTACAAAACCGGCTGGTTGTCGCGTTGAACCACCTGTATCTGTACCTAGTGCAAACGGAGTCAGCCCAAGTGCAACACTTGCAGCCGATCCACCGGACGAACCGCCCGGCACACGAGTTTTGTCGTGTGGATTGCGCGTAGTGAAGAAATCAGAATTCTCAGTGCTTCCTCCGTGAGCGTACGCATCCAGGTTCGCTTTAGCGACGCAAATAGCACCTTCCGCTTCCAATCTTTCAATTACTGTTGCCTGGTACGGCGCATTGAAACCTTTCAGCATATTGCTGGCTGCGGTAGTCTCGGCGCCAAATACTAGAAAATTGTCCTTGGCAATAAACGGCACGCCCGCCAAACGACCAGCACGTTCACCACTGGCAACCTTTTCATCGATATGCCTAGCGCGTTCACGCGCACGCTCAGGTATTATCGCAATGATCGCCTTGAACTCTTCCTTCTGACGTATAGCGTTCAGAGACGTATCAACAAGGTCAACGGCGTTAAGCTCACCTTTGTTAACTTTAGCAGCAATATCTTCAATTGGCTCCCATGTCATATAGCGACTCCAACTGGGCGCACAAACAACTCGTACAAACTAGCGTTTCTCAGTACCGCTAGCAACTGCTGCGTCAACGCCCCAGGGCTTACAACGGTTATCACCCGATCATCCTCTTCACTTTAAGCTGGCCATCTTTTACTGCAGGAACATTTTTAAGCAGGTCAGCGGGCGCGTAGCCGTAATCTCTTACTTCGTCTTTGCGCATGACATTAGTTAAGCCCGTAACTTGATTGGTAGGTTCCAATCCGCTTATGTCCACGTCCGACAGCTGCTCAACATACTGCAAGATAGCACTGAGCTCTCCGCTGAACTCCGTCACCTCATCCTCGTTCAAGGAAATTCGAGCTAACTGGGCAAGCTTTAATACGTCATCCGTAGATAGTTTCACCATTTTCCTTAGTATACCAGAACGCCAAGTAGGCGCGCCATTAGTTTATATAGCCTTACATTTTGTCAACTAGTATATCGCAGTAGAGCACATGTTACATCTTGCGTTTAATATCAGCGATAAGATCACGAATTTCGGCGGCTTGCTCGAACTGTAAATTAGCCGCAGCCAGATCCATTTGAGCTGTGAGGTCTTTTACAAGACTCTTGTACTCATCTTTGGGTATTCTTTTAAGATCGAGCTTAGCTCGTTTGACCTCTTCACCTACCGCTTCGCTACGCATACGTTCCTCGACCGCACGGTTTATGCTGTGCGGAGTTATACCATGCTCCAAGTTATATGCCTCTTGAACGCTTCGACGACGGTTAGTTTCGTCTATAGTGCGCCGCATACTATCAGTGGTACGGTCGGCATACATTATTACGTGGCCCTCGGCATGACGAGCCGCCCGACCGACCGTCTGAATAAGCGCCTGCTCACTGCGCAAAAAGCCCTCTTTGTCAGCATCCAAAATCGCTACTAAGCTAACTTCCGGAAGATCCAGACCCTCACGGAGCAAATTAATGCCTACGAGCACATCGTATACACCCAAACGCAGGTCACGCAGGATATCGGTACGATCAAGCGTATCAACGTCGCTATGTAGATAGGCAACCTTTACATGCAATTCCTGCAAGTACTCTGTTAGATCCTCAGCCATTCGCTTAGTAAGCGTCGTAACAAGCACTCGCTGGCGTTTATCTACCGTACTACGTATTTCT
>JAJZCD010000039.1 GCA_021851735.1 bacterium
GCGGACGGGGCGCCACTCTCGACGATAGCTTGCTTAGGCCAGATGACCAACGTAACACGACTGACCCGTGGGGGCGGCGCTTCTCCCATGGACGCTCTGTGCGCCGCCCCCTGCTTCAGCCATCTCGATCTCTAGGCGCTCATGCGCTTGGGTGGTGTCCATGCCAGGTTTTCAGCGCGCGGTCGCTTTTGCGCGACGGCTAGCCCTTCTACCGCGTGGAACGCCCACCAGAGCGATAGAAGTGGTATGAAGATGCCGACAGGTGCAAGCACCCATCGTCGCAGCATGACAGCCCCTGCTGCACCTATGAGGATGCCGAATCCTGCCATCCACATGAGCGCCATGATGAGGTTCCCCAGGATATACTGGGAGACTGCATCGGTGCCGGGTATATGTGGCGTCCAGGGCAGGAAGCCGATCCATCTTCCGAGGAAGAACTGTGAGACCGGGGACGCGAGCATTTCGATCCATGAGAAGAGGTTGACGAGTGCGATCCACTTGCTACCCCCTCCGAGCCCATGGAGTTTGATGACCTGGCCGTTTCCGAGAGCCCAGCGTTGCCACTGTTTGCGTACTCCTCCCCAGGTTTCGGGAATCATGGTGTAAAAGGCTGCCGCCCGCTTGGCACAGTAGCGGAGTCTGAGCCCTGCGCCGATTGAACGGAATCGTCCTTCGGTGTCCTCCGTTTGAGTATAGGATGGTTGCATGAGCAGCGTCTGCGCTGCCTCGTAGGTGTACATGATCGAGGCGCCACTCACCCAAAGACGTGCTCGAAGCATGTCTTGGAGCCGTTTGATGCTGACGTTGATGAGCCAGTAGTCGAGTTGCTGAATGAGTCCGATCAGATTGTTTCCGGGGTATGTTTCTACGCGGATGTCGACGATGTCTGCCTTCCCTTGTTGGATCATTCGTGCTGGGATTGATAGGTCTCCGGCGATCGTGTCATCGTCAGCTTGGACGATGATGATGCGCTTGTCTTTGGGTAGAGACGCGAATCCGTGCCTGAGTGCGGTTGACTTGCCTCGATTCTTTGTAAGCCGGATGACGTCGGCGCCCTCCGCTGCCACTTTTCCGAAAACGATTCCGGCATCCTTGTCGTCCGATCCGTCATCTATAACGATGACTTTTGACGCTCCACCCATGAAGAGCGACTGCACAGTTGCGATGAGTGCGGTCGTTGGGTTTTTTGAGGCCACGAGGCCAACAATTTTGGGCTGAGTAGTACCTGCTTGCTGCGTGTTAGCCATCTGCTAACAGCACCCCCCCTAGCGCTTGTGTGGTGTCGGTCGTGCTAGTCTGGAAAATATCGATACATCACCGTTGATCGGCAGTATCCGTTACAATGTGACATATAAATCCGGGATAGCCTGTTCGTATTTTCACATCTCGCGTAGGTGCCCGTGTCTCGCCTTAGGAGCTGGTTTAGGGCTGCCGTGCATGCTGCTGGTGAGACGCTGGAGTGGGGACTGCCGTAAGGATCTGTGAGCCGATGCGTGCTGCTGTCCGTCTTTTTCTCGTGACGTACGCAAGTCGGATGGCGGCATCCATGCTGTGATGCTCGGGCAGTGTATTGAGCTGGTCTACTCCGTTCCTGCACACGAACTTCGACATTGGCTCGAGAACATGCATCGGAATAGTCTCGAGTCGTGCTTCAAGCCGTGACCATGAGACTCTTTGGAGTGCGGCGCGTAATGCATGGGGGTCGCTAGTGGTCGCGCACATAGTGCGAAGTGCTGCAAGCTGTTTTTCGAAACGCTCGGCAATGTCAGGGATGTATTTCATATTGAATGTATCAATCTGATGTGCATTGCTGTCAGGTAACACGCTGTTCGGAGCGGGCTCAACAGATCCATCTACTGCGCTGATAAGCGGGCTTACCCCGAAACTGAGCGTAGGATGGTAAAGTGACGGGTAATGAGCATCTTCATAGCCAGGAGGCTTGCCTTGTACGTAGAGGTATGGCGGGGCGGGGTGTTGTGCGTATGTTGCGGCATTACCGAACCTTGCCGCAACGGCGCCGAGCGCCAAATCATATAGACGAATCGGTTGCCCAAGATCGGTAATCGCCGCTACTGATAAGCCGTCGTTTTGGGCTTCAAGTATGCTAGTGAGCAGTAGCTGGACTGACTCTGCAGCAGACTCAATGTAGAATTCGTCGTAAGGGTCGTGCATTCCTATGGCGGCGTTCGTTGCAATCGCTTGGTTAAGCATCTTGATAACAATTGACCGGTCGACGTTGTGCGTGAACCTGCCCGCGCTAACTTGTATCTGCTTGCCGCTTGCTGCTATGTGGCTTGCAAACCGTGCAATTATTGATTCGCTAGCCTGCTTCGTGGCACAGTATATGTCGGGTGAATAGGGGCGAACTGCTTTTCCGGTCGATGCATAGACAAAACGCGGCAGTTCGTCGGCATGGCGATTGGTGGCGTATTCCTCCATTACTGCGAGCAGTGTTTCTGTGCCGAATAGGTTTGTGGTAATGGCTCGTTGCGCGTCGCGCTCCGCAACTGCAGGGCTCCTCTCGGCGGCAAGATGAAACACAATGTCAGGTTGTATGCTAGCGAATAGCTCACGTAGCATAGTTTTGTCGCGGACATCACAGTGGTAGTAATCGACGTCTTCTACCGGCACGTAATCTATGCCGGCTCGCCTAGTACCTCTGCTGATACCGACGATTTGTGTTGGCCCATAGAAACTGAGTTGTTTTAGTAGGGGGCGGGCAATAACACCCGTTGCTCCAGTCACAAGCACCCGTTTTCCGCTTATGATACTGTCCAGGGTATCTTTAGCATGCTCTGGGATTGTTAGCTGACGCCTTTCGGTATCGACGTACCGTTGGTACTCTGCCACTGCCTGATCGCCATCCATACGTAGAAGCTGAGTCGTCAATCCGCGTAAGCCGGCGACTATGGAAAGTGGTCCTTCGAGTTCGTCTGGTCTAGTGCCAGGTGGCGTAATATGCTGCATAGCGTCAAGCACTTCGTCAGTTGTGTAGGTTGCATGCGGTATCTCGTTGCCCGGTTGGTGTGTGCTCATACAACTGCAACGATACCCTATGTGAAAACGAGTGTTCAGTAAGATTGCGTGACGCTATTGTATGGGAAAAATTACTGATGAGTTCTAAAGCATCTAGCGCATGGTATTGCAGAGCTCGAATTGTGCTAAGAATATAACAGCGTAAGACCGGCTGCACCAACGAGTGCGGCTGCGAGTTTTAGTGCCAGGTGATCTCTTTCTCGCAAGATGAAATATGCCGCGAGAATTACTAATACGGCCGTAAAACTCCCAAACGCGCTAACAAGCGAAGCATTGCCACTTAAGCGTAGCGCTCCTAACCAACATAATCCTTTTGCCGTGTTCACTATTCCGAAAGCGATGATTGGCCTTCTCAGTTTTGCTTTTGTGAGGATTTTTATATGTTTACGTTGCGGCCAGGCGATAATCGTCATCCAAAATGTTTGAAATCCCCATGCGTATAGCAAATAGGCACTAAAGCTGATACGGGTTAGCATCAATCGTTCAAATGTGGTCGCTACGCCGAGCATGAGAATGCTTAAGAAGGCGAATAATAATCCGCTGGCCCTGGACTTAGAGCGGCTGAGAAAGCCGGGCAGGCTGACCAAGAACGTTGCAGCTATGATTATTACAGCTCCAATGAACTGTTTGCTGGTAAGCCCCTCGTGCAGCAGTATCCACGCGGTGGTTATGGTGATAATAGGCGTGAAGTTATTTAAAAGTGTGAATAGGCCGGCATCAACGTCCTTGCTGGCTCTGTACTGGGCAATGTTGATAAACGGAAATACTAGCCCAGCCGCGGCAATGATGACAAGATCCTGTAGGCTAATATGTAAGCTTTGATGGAGCGCTATGGCTACTATGACGCCGATCGGGTAGTGTAGGCCAAAGAAAAACCAATTAACAAACCGGTTATATTTTGGGGCAACGGTACCCAGTTTACGCCGTAACAAGTAACTGGTTGTTGCCAATATAAAGTACACGAAGAGTAGCGTTTGCCATGTCATGCGTATGTGTAACTATAGCAGAGCGCAGCAAATCAATTTATAACGCTCTGTGTATAGCTACTCTTTATGTCTCAGATTATTGTTGCCGGTGTTGTCACTCCTCTGCTCGGCCATAGGATCGCTACTCAGTCCTAAGTGCGACAATAGGGTCTAATTTTGCAGCTTTTCGTGCCGGTAAAAAGCCAGCCAGTATTGCTAGGATTATCAGGGCAATAATCAGGCCCAGTATCTGTGCGGCATTGAACTGCAAGAGTTTTGTATTACCGATACCCAGGGCTTTCGCTATGAACGGATTTGCAATGGTACCCGCTACAAAAGCAAGTATTGAACCAATGATACCGCCAAAAAATCCTATGAGCGCGGCTTCAATTTCAAAAAGTCGAGCTACGTCTTTTTTGTGCATGCCGAGGGCTTTCATAAGGCCGATTTCTCGTGTGCGTTGCAGTACGCTGATGTACATGGTGTTAATGACACCAAATAGTGAAGCGATGACGGCCACGGCGCCGAAAATACTGACAATACCTTGTAGCACGGTAATCACCTGCGTGATCGCTTGTTCCGCATTTAAGACGCTCTCTGCTCCGTAGCCCGCCTTCTGAATCTCGTTCTGGACGGTGGTTAGGTTGGCGGAGTTAGTACCGTTAGCCACTTCAACGTATGCCGTCAGGTATGTATGGTAATCGCTGCTACCTTTCGTGGCGATATCATTGAGAGCAATGATGTCCGGCTCGCTGACGTATAAGGTCAGGCCGTTACTGGCTACCAGCAACGAGGATGGTTTTTTTAGGACCGCGATAACTTTGAAACGTTCTTCGACACTGTTAGCTGGGGGACTTGATAATCCGTTCGCACCGTTTTTTGCTAGCAGCTGTGTAAGCGCGGAAGCGCTTGCTTGCTTATTTACAGCCAGGCGCACTGTCTGGTTGATAGCCGCGCCGGCCGACGTGAAGCCAAGTGCGTGCACATATGCCTCGGGCAGAATGATACTGTGCGTCGGTATACTCGCTGGTATCGCACCCGCAAGCAGATCAGGTGTGCGATACGCATTGTAGGCCTGTGCGGTGGCAACGTATTTCCGGGCGCCGTCGCGGGTAATGTAACGCAGGCCAAGTGATATGGCGGGACGAACCGATTTGACGCCCGGTAGATCGCGTAAGCGAGCCAGGTCGTTGTCGTCGAGCATCTGGATTTGCCGGCTGCCACCAATAGCACTGGTTACCGTCCCGAAGCTTGGGTTATATTCTTGCGGCTGGTTCGCGGTGTTTTGCTTAAAGAAGTTTTTATCCTTTGAAACTATGAGTGCCGTTGGATCAAAGTTGTTGGTAATGATGGTGTTACCATACTGTCTGGCACCGTTACTTGCGGCGAGTGTCAGGGTCAGTGCGAATGTCCCTACTGACATGGCAAGTGCCGTAAGGATAGTGCGCATCTGCGCGGTTCGGAGGTTACGTAAGCTTCGTCGTAGAATGTCGAATAGTCGCATTATTGTTTCACTTTCGAATGCTTTACTTGATTACTGGTCTGTATGCTGCCATCTTTGAGGGTGATTTGCACATCACAACGACCGGCTAATTCTTGGTCGTGTGTCACAAGTACTACCGTACTACCCATCGTGCGGTTCATGTCAAATAGCAGCTGTATTATGAGGTCACCTGTTGCGCTGTCCAGGTTACCGGTTGGTTCATCAGCAAATAAGATTTTCGGCTTATTGACGATAGCCCTGGCAATAGCCAGACGCTGCTTTTGACCGCCGGACAGATTGCCCGCTTGCTCATTGATTTTATCGGCAAGATCAACAGCTGAGAGTGCCTCTCGTACTAATTTCTTTCGTTGCGTGAGCGGCGCGCGGGCAATCTCGAGCGGCAGCATGACATTTTGGTAGCATGTTTGGCTTGCCTCCACGAAAAACGACTGGAACACAAAGCTCATAGTCCGTGCCCTGAAGTCATCAATATCCTTTGCGGGCATTGTAAAGATATTTGTACCATCTATGGTGATAGTTCCAGAGGTCGGCCTGTCGAGGCCGCTCAAGAGGTGTAGCAACGTAGATTTTCCGGAACCGCTTTTCCCGATAATTGATGCGGTCTGTCCGCTCGTGATAGAGAAGCTCACATCATGGAGCGCTTGAAAAGCGGTATCTCCTTTGCCGTACGTTTTGCTAATATGCTGTGCAGTAATCATATGTGTGTGGTGGCTCCTATTTGATCAGGTGTTCTATTGTTGTGGCGTATGCTTGCTGTCCGGTGTTCGTGGGATGGTATGGTGCGCTGGCATAGATATCTTGTATCCATGGTTGCGTTGCACACAGGCTGTGTCCGGAAAACGTAATGTGTGCGTATGATACGAATGGATACTGGGCCGCGACCGAAGCGATGGTCTGGTTAAGTGTGGTAGTGGCGGCGTTTACCCAGGCCGTTTCTGCTTGCGTAATCGGTGCAATAGCGCTACAAGTACCGTTTTGCGGAAATACCTGGTAGTAGCTGGTAACAATCACGGAGGGAGGGTGCGCGCCATAGTGTTGTTGCACGGCGTGGAATACGTTGGCTAAATGTTGCTGCAGCAGCTGTATGTTGTATGTAAGTGCCTGCTGATCCGATGTGGTGCCACAGACTGATGTGTAACAACGAGTGAGTACCTTTGACCAGCCAATGTCATTAGCGCCGATAGTCATGGTTACGAGCTGGGGTTTTGGTTGGCTGAATAGCGCCTGCAACTGTGGTTTCTCTTGTAGCTGGTTAACGTCTTGTGAGCCAAGTATCCCGTTTTGTATGGTGGCACCGGAGCATGCCAGGTCAGTTAGCTGATAATGTTGCGCCCGGGCAATAAGCACAGGGTACGATTGGTTAGTACGGTCGCACGCGCTGGCATCTCTATACGTGCTTAGGCCGAGTCCTGCGGCAACGGAGTCGCCAAGCGCTACGTAGTTCGGCAGTGGTTTTTTGGAAACAGGGTCAGAGCGGCGGCTGGCGGTTAACGCAAGCGTCGCAATTGCCACTATGACTATAGTGACAAACGCTAGAAGAGCTATTCTTTTGGTAGTAGAAAAATGTGATCGCACTTGTACAGTATACCGCTACTCTTTCGTAAGAGCTTATTGTTTTTTGTACCGTATTTTCAGGATATGGTGGCCGTAGTCTAGTTGGTCATTGTAGGGGTGCCCGACGGAGCGCCTGACTGGCGGTTAAAGCTGGGATTTACAATGATTTGTGTTGCGGTCGTAGAGCTCGGGCTACTTGTGCGTACAATGACTGTGTCACCAATCTGTATATTGCTGGTCGACCCAGTTGACCCATTGACGAGCACACTAGTAGTACTAGTTATCGCATAGCTGGACGTTGTGCCTGAACGGGGACGCTTGATCGTAATGCTTGAACTATGTATCGCCGTGACGGTCCCGAACCCGCCTAGTCGCCGGCCGCCACCGAATCTGCCCGGCTGGAATTGGCCCGTACTGCCTGCAATCGAGCTGCTACTTGTCGTGTTTTGGTGGCCTTTTTGGTACGCTACGCCGCCAAAAAAGCTGGCGATGGCGACCACAATAAGCAGGGCAAGTGTTCCGAACAGTTTATTTCCCGACCCGTCATGGGTTTTATTGCCCGACCGATATCTTGGGGTTGTCGCATCATCCATGGCGTTACCGTACCAACTTGCCGTCTTTTAGGCGGAATACTTTATCGGTTTTCCCCGCTATAGATAAGTCATGCGTGACGACAACGATCGTGGTGTTTTGACTGCGCGAAAGGCTATGGAGCAGATCGAAGATCATCTTACCGGTTTGGCTGTCCAGGTTACCGGTCGGTTCATCCGCTAGAATGAGCGCCGGGCTGTTGGCAAGTGCGCGCGCAATGGCGACGCGCTGCTGCTGCCCGCCGCTTAAACGGCCCGGCTTCCGCTTCATTTGGTCTTCGGAAAGTTCTACTTGCGCAAGCAGCTCTTTTGCCCGGGCTTGACGTTTTGCCACTGGCACTTTCGCAAATTCCATAGGCAGCATGACATTTTCGATGGCCGTGAGATTGGGCACTAAGTTGTACTGTTGAAAAACGAAACCGATCTTCCGACAACGATACCCAATGAGTTGATGATCGTGCATCTTGGTGATGTCCTGGCCATCGACTTCGATACTGCCACTCGTTGGTTTATCGAGGCCGCCCAGTAGACTAAGCAACGTTGTTTTGCCGCTGCCGGATTGTCCGACAATCGAGGCAAATTTCCCTTCGGGTATTTTGAAATTGACTCCGCCCACTGCGGTGACTGTCGTGTCGCCTGATTTAAATGTTCGTTGTACGTCTGTAACTTGCAACATAATGGTGTAAATCCTTTCCTGGTTACTCGGCGCGCATTACTTCCGCCGGGCGGATTTTTGCTATGAAGAACGAAGCGAGCGCGCTGCCGATGAGCGCAATGATGACGGCTGCGGCAAGACCGTAGAGTATGATGTCCCAACCGATCGATGCAGAGATATTGGCAATACCGCTATGGAAACTGGCAAATGCGTGACCGGGCCCGAAGCCACCGCCATGGCGGAAGCCTCCTCCTGGGCCACGAGCGCCTGCGTTTGTACTGTTGCTAACAAGTAGTTTTGTGATGGGGTTACCAGCTAATACGCCACCGATAATACCAACCACGGCGCCAAGCAGTGTGAACGTAACTGATTCGGCCATAAATTGTGTCATAACCCGCAGGTTTGATGCGCCGATTGCCTTGATGACGCCAATTTCTCGCCGGCGTTCACGGACTATCATGACCATCGTCATAAGAATAATCATGCTGCCGGCGGCCACCGCGCCAATGAGGCTGTAGAGCGTGATAGTTTTTACGCTATTTAGTGGACTGATCGTGTTATTGGCTTCTGTGACTGCGTTAGTGACGTTGGCCGCAGATCCGAGCTTATTTTGGATAGCCGTGGTAGTTGCGTCAAGGTTATCTATGGAGTCGACGGTTGCGACGGCGCCGGTAACGACTCCTGTCTGGCCGCTGAGCTGCTGCTCTGTCGGTAGTGAGACGATTACGTCGTTGGCGACAGCGCTCGTACTATCACCCGTAAAGATGCCTTTGACCGTCAGTGTCGTACCGTAAGCTGTGAAGGTTGATCCGACCTTCATGTCATTCTTGGCTGCCATGCTTGTGCTGACAAGCGCGTTATGTGTGGATTTACCGGCGTCAATTGTAGAGCCGCTGGTAATGGTAATAGCGTTGCTATTGACGTTTGACGGGTCGGTTGTACCGATGATGCTGACTGGTAAGCTGAAATTGCTCGGTAGGTTGCCACCTCCATTGATGAAAATACGTGGTCCATTGCCGCCACGGTTTACATTAAGTTTGATAGGGGAACTAAGACTTGTCGTGTTGTTGCCGTTGCTTGATGTGTTGTCGAATGGAAACCGCGATGGCAGTGTTGCGTTTGCGTTATGGAGTCGGTCGGTCAGGACCTCCGTGAGGTTCGTTACGTGAGCAATAGTTTTTACGCTGTTCAGTTCGTTAGTGGTTAATGCGTTATTGGCTGAGCTGCCGGGCGTGAATCCTGCCGGAGAGATGCTGATTGTGTTGCCGATAGAGGCTTTTACTGATGCGATTTTGTTAGCGACAGCTTGGTTTGCAATAAGCATGACTAGGCTTAAACCAATGCTTAATCCTAATATCACTGTTATTGATAGCGTCCGGATCATATTACGGAACGCATTGCGGATACCTCTTGTTATGACATTCATGCGGAGTCCCTTTACGACTTACTGTTAGAAAAAGCGTAGCAGGGCATTCCTTAAAGAGCGCTTAAAATGTTCGCGGTGATATAATCGGGAGTCATTATGGCAGGTTGGCGGGTCGGGATCCCATCGTGTTGGTAAAATGGTAGATTGTCTGCCTGCTATACGGTACGCCGATAATGCATTATCATGGTTACCATGTCAGGTAAACCAAAAAGGCTCATTACTCACTCCGGACAGTTCCACACTGATGATGTTTTTGTCACTGCTCTACTACTACAGCTATTTCCCGATGCGGAAGTGATCCGCAGTCGCGACGAAGCAGTTTTTGGTACCGGTGATATAGTCTATGACGTCGGCAAAATATATGACCCATCGCGCGGCCGGTATGACCACCATCAGGAACAGGCAGGCAGGCGTGAGAGTGGCATCGTATACTCCTCATTTGGGCTAGTGTGGAAAGAATACGGGGTAGCGTATTGCGATGGTAACGAGGCAGTGGCGCGTATCATTGAGCAGAAGCTGGTTACGCCAATCGATGCTAACGACAACGGACAAGCAATCTCGGTGCCGAGCTATGAGGGTGTCTACCCGTTTACGATCGACGACATTATCGGAATGTATAACCCGCTCCGTTGGTTGCATGATGATGGAGACTATGATGCACAGTTTCATACAGCCGTACAGCTCGCCCAAGGCGTACTGTCTCGTTTACGTGACTCTATCCAAGATAGCTTCGCGTCGCAAAAGGCATTGCTTGATGCCTATGCGCATGCAGCCGACAAACGTATTGCTGTTACAAAAAAACCTACGGAGGTTAGGGAAGTAATCGACCAATGTCCCGAACTGTTGTATGTAATTTCTGAGCGGCCAGAAAAGACGTGGAGCATATTGGCAGTACCCGAAGGGGCGAAATCCTTTACACCGCGCCGTCCATTTCCCATGACCTGGCGCGGTAAGCCTGCAGCTGAGCTGTCAGCTATCACGAGCGTTCCTGACGTTTTGTTCTGCCATGTAAACGGATTCTATGCGGTTGCTCAAAGCCGTGAAGGTGCCATTGCGCTTGCACAAAACGCACTAGCTACCATGGACTAATCTGCACTCCTCGTGGCGCGGGCGCAGCGTGAATGGGGCAAATCCCCGCAGTAAGTCGAATCTAGGCAGCTAGAGGTACTTACTCTGATAGTTGATGCCTCGCATGAGCTCAACTAAGTCATCGTGTATTAAGACCTCGTATATTGTGTCAACGCCTTTTGTAATTCCTCAGGCCCTCTCCCAAAAACTTGTGTCATAGTTTTTCTCTTCCAGCCAAACCGCCCTCATAATACTGAGTAGCTTCC
>JAJZCD010000003.1 GCA_021851735.1 bacterium
TCCGATCTTTATTTGCTTCGCTTCGTAGCTGCCGGTATGCCGTATCGCCGATACACGGTTCACGTGCGTATTATCAACCTGTCTTAGATGAGGAACGAATCCTATGAATGCTGACCATATTGTCGTAAAAGGGGCTCGGGAACATAATCTTAAGAACGTAGATGTTACCATTCCACGCGGCAAACTGGTCGTTATCACGGGTCTATCTGGCTCTGGCAAATCAAGTTTAGCATTCGATACGATCTATGCTGAAGGCCAGCGCCGCTACGTTGAAAGTTTAAACGCATACGCCCGGCAATTCTTAGGGCTCATGGAAAAGCCTGACGTCGATCAAATTGATGGGCTGAGTCCGGCAATCTCCATCGACCAGAAATCTACCAGCCGAAACCCGCGTTCGACGGTCGCGACCGTTACTGAAATTTATGATTATCTCCGTCTATTGTATGCCCGAATCGGTATTCCACACTGCCCGATAGACGGTCAACCGGTCGTGCGACAAACCACCCAAAATATAGTCGATCAGATTGCTAGTATCGGTACAGAGTCTGCCGCTTCGGAGCGGGGTACCCGTTTGATGATTCTTGCGCCGGTCGTCGTGGATAAAAAAGGTGCATTCGAGCACATTCCCGAACAGTACCAGCGCGCCGGGTTCGCCCGCGCCCGGGTAGATGGCGTCGTGTACGCGCTTGATGAGTTCCCGGAGTTGGACAAGGCCAAACGTCACCACATAGAAATTGTCATTGACCGCTTAATTAATGATGAAGCGTCGCGCACGCGGTTAGCGCAAAGTGTTGAGCAAGCGCTGGAAGTCGCCGAAGGCAAGGCGATGGTTTTTAACGCTGACACGGATGAAGTAATCAGCTACAGTCTTATGTACGCCTGCCCGAACCACCCTGAGGTCGCAATACCAGAATTAGAACCGCGTAATTTTAGCTTCAACAGCCCGCACGGTGCCTGTCCGGTTTGCACTGGTCTTGGCTCCCGGCTTGAGGTTGATCCCGAATTAGTGATTCCTAACGGCCGTCTGACGATTGCCGAAGGTGCTATCCGCCCGTATAACCGCATCAATATCGATAACTGGTATATGAAGAAACTACAGGCCGTGGCAGACAAGTTCGGATTTAGCCTGCATGAGCCTACCGGAAAAATCAGCGCCGAAAACATGCAGCGGATCTTATACGGTACTGGTAATGAAACGTACCGCGTGTCACTTGGCGGCGGCCGCGCTTTCAATACAACCTATGAAGGTGTGATACCTAATTTGGAACGACGGCACAAAGAGACCGACAGCGACTTTATACGACGGGATATCGAGCGGTTCATGCAAGAGAAGCCGTGTTACGCGTGCCATGGCCGACGGCTGAAACCAGAGGTGTTAGCTATTACGATTGCCGATAGATCGATTATGGATATATGTGAGCTATCCATAGATGATGCGGCCGCGTTTATTGGGTCACTCAAGCTAAATGAGCGGGATATGAAGATTGCCCGATTGGTACTCAAAGAGATCACGGCACGTTTAGCGTTTCTGCAAGACGTGGGCCTCAGCTACCTGACGCTACTACGCTCTGCAACGACCCTAAGCGGTGGCGAGGCACAGCGTATCCGCCTAGCAACGCAGATCGGCTCCGGGCTTATGGGAGTCCTGTACGTTCTCGATGAGCCAAGTATTGGTCTGCATCAGCGCGACAATGAACGGTTGCTTCGTACCTTGCGTCATCTGCGTGACCTGGGCAATAGCGTTATTGTTGTCGAGCACGACGAAGATACCATTCGTACAGCTGACTACCTCCTCGACATAGGTCCTGGTGCTGGTGTCCATGGTGGACATGTGGTAGCAAGTGGTACGCCGGTCGAAGTTGAAAAAGTTACTGCCAGTATCACCGGCCAGTATTTGCGAGGCACTAAGACGATAGCTGTGCCTAAAAAACGGCGGGCTGGTAATGGCAAGCGATTGACGATCAAGGGGGCGCGAGAGAACAACCTGCACAATGTAACAGTTGATATACCGCTCGGTATGCTGGTAGTGGTAAGCGGCGTGTCCGGTTCCGGCAAGTCAAGCCTCGTTAACGATATCTTGGCAAAAGAGCTGCAAGCCCGTTTGCACCGTGCCAATACAGTATCTGGGCGGCATGACGATATCGAAGGTATTGAGGAGCTCGACAAGGCAATCGTTATTGACCAGTCGCCTATCGGTCGCACGCCGCGCAGCAACCCAGCAACCTACACCGGCCTGTTTACACCGATCCGTGAGCTATTTGCCAGCACGCCGGAAGCAAAACTTCGCGGCTATAGCGCCGGTCGCTTCAGTTTTAACGTTAAGGGCGGCCGCTGCGAAAACTGTGCCGGTGACGGTATCATAAAGATTGAGATGCACTTTTTGCCTGACGTATACGTACCGTGTGAGGTTTGCCACGGTAAACGGTATAACCGCGAAGCGCTTGAAATCCATTACAAAGGTAAGGATATATCCGATGTACTGAATATGACCTGCGAGCAGGCGCTGGAGTTTTTCGAGAATATTCCGGCGATTGCCCGTAAATTGCAGACATTGGTTGACGTGGGGCTCAGTTACATTAGCCTTGGTCAGCCGGCCACGCAACTAAGCGGCGGCGAGGCGCAGCGCATCAAGCTGGCCTCCGAACTGAGTCGACGTGCGACCGGGCGTACGTTATATATCTTGGATGAACCAACCACTGGTCTGCATATGGCGGATGTCGACAAACTACTCGGCGTGTTGCACGCGCTGGTTAATACCGGGAATAGCATTGTGGTAATCGAGCATAACCTGGATGTTATTAAGAATGCCGACTGGCTGATAGATATGGGCCCAGAAGGCGGTAAGGCTGGTGGCCGTGTGTTAGCCGAAGGTACGCCCGAGCACATTACCAAAGTTGCCGAAAGCTACACCGGCCAGTTCCTAAAACACATGCTATAGATTTGAGACGATAGGGCGTCCTAGCTGGGCGTCTTACGAAATTTGCGGGCTATAGCGCTGCGGATTTTGGGGTCTTTCAATATATGAAAGAGCGTTGGCAAGAGAAATACCAAAACGATGCCAATGAGGAGCGGCCCGATCAGCTTCTCAATACCCGGAATTTTGCTACCAATAAAAAAGCCGGAAAGTGTTACGACAAGCGTCCAGGCGCTGTCGCCAATCGCATCAAATAGCATAAATTTTTTGAGTGGCATGTTGCCTGCGCCGGCGGTAACGGGAGCGAACGTACGGATGATCGGTATGAAATGGGCGATCAGCATGGTTTTGCTGCCGTATGACGCATAAAACTTTTCGGCACGTACGATGTACTCATGACGGAATACCAGGCTGTTCTTGTTGAATAGCTTTGGACCCAAACGGTTGCCTATATGGTACCCGACATTATCGCCAAGGATGGCAGCAACCGCGATAACGGCAAGAACCTCGGGTAACGGCAACGCACCGCTAGCCGCCAAAATACCCGCCGAAAAAAGCAGTGTGTCACCCGGAAAGAGAAATCCGACCATCATACCGGACTCGGCGAATATGACAGCAGCTATTAGCAGCAAGCCGCCTGTCTCAATGAGATGTGTGACGCCAAACATGTAGTAGTATTGTACGATACATTCGCCGTACCGACGAAAGATGCTATAATAGTATGACGAATTAAGGAGGTAACAACAGATATGTCTGATCAGATTATGCTTACGGTAGAAAAACGTGAAACCATTGGCAAGGGTGTGAAGCGCCTACGCCGTGACGGTATTGTACCGGGAGTTATTCATGATCACGGTCGTCCCTCCGTGCACATTCAGGCAGAGTACCAGACTTTACAAAAGATGTATGCTGCAGTGGGCAAGCACCGCCCGGTAGTCTTAAGCGCCGATGGAAAAACGTACAACGCTATCGTGAAGACCGTTACGTTTGACCCGGTCTATAACGCCATGACGCATATTGTTTTTGGGGCGGTCAAAGCTAATGAAACCGTTGACGCCGAAGTGCCGGTACGTCCTGCATATAGCGGCGATAATGAATCAAGCCCCGCAGAGCGCGCAGGGTTGATCGTCTTGGCTCAAACGACATCCGTAGCAGTTCGCGCCTTACCAAAAGACCTGCCAGATGTCATAAGCTATGATGCGGAAGCGCTGGTAGCGGTTGGTGACCAAGTAACCGCCGCTGAATTGCAATTACCACATGGTGTTGAACTCGATATCGAGCCGGAACATGTGATTGCAACCGTCTTTGAACCGAGTGCGCTTGCAGCTGCCAATGATGACGCCGGTGGTGAGGCGGACGCAGAAGACCAAGCAGATGTGGCGGCCGCGCATGACAGTGGAGCTGAAGAAAGTGGCCAATCCGACGAGATTCGTCCCGGTGGTAAAGCGCAAAAAGAGTCAAAAGAAGAGGGTCGCAATCCTGAAAAGCAGTAGCTGGGCGGGGGATTGGACTATGAGCGGGCGCTGAGTGTGGCGTCCGCTGCCTTTTTGGCCGGAGACGTTATGAGCATACAGCCGAGCGCGACCACGGCGCTAACTACAAATATAGTCGTGAAGGCTTGCTGCTCAGACCAGAAAGATAGCGCGGCATAGACGAAGCCCCATAGTGTTACGTACGCTAAATCACAGGCTATTTCCATCGACATGATGTAGTGTATGCCTTTTGTCTTCGTGTGTGCATAGTAGGTGCTCGTCCAGGCATTGCCCTGATACGCTAAGACCGTCGACCAGGCGATACCTATACCGGTCAAATAGCCGAGTGAAGTGCTCAGTGTTCTGCCGGCGTGTACTATCGCTGAGCCGATTGAGCCTTCGCGCAGCACAAGCTTCGTCCCGCGCGAATCGGTTCGTTTGCCAGCGATGAGTAGTACTACGGCGGCGACCAATGTACCGATTGCAGTTACGGCGCCAATTTTCGCGGTGCTATGGAGAACTACGGCCAGGTAAACTGGCCACACCATAGCCCCGGCTACCGTGTGAAAGTTGAAGGCGAAATTTGCCGCCACGTCACGCCATGGCGCATCGCGCAGGCTGTAGTGAACCCGTTGGACGGTCTGGTGCCCACCGGCTAGCTTGTCAACCGATCGCAGCCACATCACGCTCGATAGTACTATCCCGAAGGCGAGAACCAACAGGCCAGCCTTGCCAATTACGGCGATTACCGTTGCACCGATTGCTGGCGCTATAGCGGTTGCGATTAAGCTGATGGTACTAATACGTGCCAGGTCGGTGCCGAGGCGTTCGGTTCGTGTGGCTCGTGACATATGCAGGTGCTGTGCGCTAAACTGAAACGCGTTTGTGAAGGCTAGCCATACCGGTAGCGTCCAAATAACCCAGCGGAGCGACTGGTGTACGGCTAGGGCAAGTCCCAGGAGAAACAGACAATTGGCAACTCGGGCGTAGATCAACCCGATCCTGCTGCCGGAGCGGTTAATGATCTGTACTACGGGGAGGTTAATGATGAGCTTTACAGCGGCGTAGACCAGGTAGAATAAAGCTACTTGCCGAACACTGAGCCCAAGGCCAATGAGAAAGAGTGGCACGAACACTGCGACAAGCGCCGTGCCGAACTGGTTTTGGCTGTTAGCTAGCGTTATACCCCATAGGTCACGATGGATGAACTGTCGCATAGTAGCCCTAGTATATCCCAATTAGACGCAATTTAGTCTTCGATGAACCCGCCGCTCTGATGCGCCCATAGCTTGGCGTAGGTACCGTGCTTGCGCGCAATCAGCTCTTTATGGGTACCTTCTTCTACGATTCGGCCGTCATTAAGCACGATGATGCGATCCATCTTTTGGATGGTACTCAGACGATGGGCAATGACGATGGCCGTGCGGCCTTCCATCAGTTTCCAGAGAGCTTCCTGGATGAGGATTTCACTCTCACTATCCAAGGCGCTCGTAGCTTCATCGAGCGCCAAAATCGGTGCGTTTTTGAGCATGGCCCGGGCGATGGCGATGCGTTGTCGTTGTCCGCCGCTTAACTTAATGCCGCGTTCACCAACGAGCGTGTCATAGCCGTCGGGCAAGGTGGTAATGAAATCATGCGCACTAGCCATTTTTGCCACCGCCTCTATGGCATCCTGGGGAGCCGATCGATCACCGTAGGCAATGTTTTCACGAATACTGCGGTGAAATAGCATTGGCTCTTGAGGCACATAAGCAATTGACCGGCGCAGGTCATCTTGGCTAATCGCGGCAATATTTTGACCGTCAATAGTTATGGCGCCGTCTTGTATGTCCGAGAACCGCAAGAGCAAGCGGGTAAGCGTGGTTTTGCCTGAGCCACTGTGGCCTACCAGACCGACTTTTTCGCCGGGTTTTATGTGGAGATTGAGCCGGTCAAACAGTGGTTCATTGGAGCCGTTATGTTGGAACACCACGTTGGTAAAGTTAATTGAGCCACGATGTATTTGCGATGGTTCCGGGCTTGCGGGATCTTGTATATCCGGTTGTGACGCAAGAATCCTGACCATGTCTGCAGCGTCACCAAGCGACCGGTTGTAGTTACGGAGCGCATTGTTACCAAAGTTAAACAACTGCTCGCCGACATTCGCGGTGTACGAGAATATCAGGAACACGGTCGCTACGTTTGCGTTAAATACCATAACGCCGATTACTGCCATAACAAGTGCAAGCGCGGTAATGGTAGATAGCATACTACCGAAATAGAGTTGCTGTTTTTGGTGGGCGCTGCCGAACTGTAAAAGGCTGCGCTGGGTATTTCGGGTTGCTGCGCCGAACATACGCTCTTCATAGCCTTGACCGGCAAAGCTTTTTATAGCCAGGGCGTTGGTGACGGCATCTGCTAGGACGCCCGTCTGTTTACTCTCGATCATGGCATGGCTAGCACCAAGATGCCGGACGCGGCGGGTCACAAATACGGAGCTAATCGAGTAGATCAGCGCGAACGCAAATAACGCGACTGCAAAAAACGGTGCGACTTTAGCTAGTACTACTATTGAAAACAGTACGCCAAGAATCATGGGCACTACGCTAAACGTCGTTGTATCGGCAAACCGTATGTAGCTGCCCATGAGCTTATTTGTCTGTGACACGAGTGAGCCGGTAAAGTTGTCGGCGTGGAACCTGGCACTCTGGCTGAGCAGGTGTGAGAATACTTCCCGCGCAATCGAACGTTCAACCTTGCTCTCGATTCGCCATTGCAATGCATCGATAATGCGCCATGAAAAGTTGCCAAAAAATACCATGGCTGTGTATATAACAAGTTCCGGCCCGAAGCTTGCCCAAATGTTGTGCGCTATAAACGCATGACGGGATAAACGATTCAAAACGTTCGCCAAAATAATCGGCGGTATGATCTGATTGGCCAGTACATTGATGGGCAGCGTTACGGCTATACCTGTAAGATAGCGCCGTTCATGCCAAACCTTGTGTCCAAAGTAGCGGACAACCTGTTTTCCTGATGTTCTTGTTTGTTGCATGGGTGCGGTCCTCCTTGATGCCGACCAATAGCAGTATTCTGTACGCGCTCGCTCAAAACGAAACACGTCAATATCGCTTTTATTATTAGTTGCTTATATTTGCTTCCGGCTCACGCTGCCGGTTTGGTTTTAATACGAGATGAAAGATTCGGAGTGGACGACTGGCATAAGCTGTCCGATAGGTGTCTGAATTTTCATGAATATTAGTCGCCCTTTCCTTTACAATAAACAATAGGTTTTATTATATCACGATTTGTCAAGCATTTAAAAAAAATATAGATCAAAAAATGCTGATTTTATAACAACATATGATACAAAAGGTCGTAAAATGGGTTCGAATCTTGTATAATAAGCACCATGCAAAAAATACTGCTGTATTACAAATTCACCCCCATTAAGGATCCGGACATGACGCGGCTATGGCAGCGTGCGCTATGTGAAAAGCTGAACCTTAAGGGTCGTATACTCATTGCTGAACACGGCATAAACGGAACCGTGGGCGGCGAGTTAGAAGACCTTAAAACCTATGTTAAAGAAACGAAACAATGGGCCGGCTTTAAGGACACGGTATTTAAGTGGAGCGACGGCTCACGCGATCATTTTCCAAAGCTACAAGTAAAAGTACGGCCTGAAATTGTATCATTCGGTGCCGGTAGCGAACTGCAAGTTACCGACAACGGGGTGGTTGATGGCGGCCGTCATCTAAAACCGGCGGAAGTGCATGAATTATATGAACAGTATGGTGATGACGTGGTGTTTTTTGATGGCCGTAATGCCTATGAGGCGGCTGTAGGCCGTTTTAAGAACGCAGTGGTCCCGAATACCCGGACGAGCAAGGATTTTATCAGGGAACTGGAAAGCGGCCGCTATGACCACTTGAAGGACAAGAAAGTTATTACCTATTGCACTGGCGGTATCCGGTGTGAAATTTTAACGCCGCTCATGAAGCACCGTGGGTTTAAGGACGTCTACCAGATGGATGGTGGTATTGTTAAATACGGCGAACAGTACGGGGACGATGGTCTATGGGAAGGCAATCTATATGTATTTGATGATCGTATGGGCATAACGTTCAGTGACCATGCTAAGGATATTGGCACATGTATTCATTGTGGCGGCGCTACCAGTACGTACGTAAACTGCGCCTTAGCGTCGTGTAACGAGTTGGTACTGATCTGTGAATCGTGCAAGCAAGATCCGGCCAAACTGTACCATACCAACAATTGCCGAACGACCGTGAAACCCGGCGTTGCAGCGCATGCCTAACGTATTGGACTTGAAGCGCTTTGGCAATCCTGTATTGCGTCAAACCGCTCGTACACTGTCTATTGATGAGATTTGTAGTGTAGCGACACAGAAACTTATTGCTGATATCCGACATACGAACGAGCAAAAGCAATACGGTGTCGGGCTGGCCGCCCCACAGATTGGTGTAAGCGTCGCTCTGAGTGTTATCGGTATAAAACCAACTCCTACGCGGCCTAATGTACAGCCATTTGAGCGTGTCATTATTAACCCGCGCTATACGGGTGTTGGCCGTCGGGTGCCTTTGTGGGAAGGCTGCCAGAGTTGTGGCACGGGAAACGATACGCTGTACGCGCAGGTACCACGGTATCGGAAAATTGAGGCGTCTTGGTATGACGAGAAAGGCGGGCTGAACCGTGAAATACTAGAGGATTTTGTGGCGCATGTATTCCAGCACGAAACTGACCATCTAAACGGTATACTATTTGTCGACAAGGTCCGCGATACCAAGAGCTATATGCTCGTCAGTGAATACCGGGAGCGTATACTGAAAGCGTGAATAAAGCACTTGAGACTAAGCTGCAAACACTTCCGAAAGAGCCGGGCGTATATTTCCATAAAGACGCGTCAGGCGAGATTATTTATGTAGGCAAAGCGGCGGTACTGCGCAATCGCGTACGACAGTACTTTCAAGCGTCTCGAAACCGCGACCCGAAGACGGAAGCGCTGGTAGCGGAGATTACCGACACCGACTGGATGGTTGTTGAAAGTGAACTTGAAGCGCTCTTTTTGGAAGCGGAAATGATTCGTCGTTACATGCCGCGCTATAACATCCTGCTGCGTGACGATAAAGCGATGAGTTACATACGCATCGATTATGACAGCGACTATCCAACGGTTACAACAACACGGCGTCCGCTCGATGACGGCGCCCGATACTTTGGGCCGTATTTTTCGACATATGGCATACGGCAGGCTTTAAAGCTGCTGCGGCGAATATTCCCGTTTGCTACGCGGCGTATCCCGGGGCAAAAACGGGCGACGCTTCATTACCACCTTGGGCTTGATCCGGGTTTGGAAGAAGGTAAAACCAGTTTGGAAGATTACCGCAAAAACTTACGGAAATTAATAGCGGTTATAGAAGGCAAGCGGCCGAGCATACTGAAAGAGATTGAGCGTGATATGCAGCGTGCCGCCAAAGCTCACGAATTTGAGGCGGCCGCGAAACTGCGCAATCAGCTGGTGGCGCTTCAGAACCTAGGTAAACAGGTAATTTTTAGTGATAAAGAATTCCTGGATATCTCCAAAGACCACGCCCTTACCGAGTTGGTCGATTTACTGAGTTTGGACGGATTTCCAAGACGGATTGAAGGCTATGATATCAGTCATATGCAGGGTACGAACGTAGTGGCCAGTATGGTGGTCTTCACGAATGGCGTGAGCGATAAGGGCGAGTACCGTAAGTTCAAAACGCGTAAGGAACATAACAATGACTTCTTTAATATGCATGAAACGATTGCACGGCGTTTGAGTGAAAAACATATACAGGAGTGGGGTAAGCCCAATCTCATAGTTATCGACGGTGGTAAGGGTCAGCTCGATGCTGCCATTCGAGCCCGGAATGAAGTCGGACAAACCGCCATCCCGTTTATAGGGCTCGCCAAACGTGAAGAGCAGATTGTCATCCAAAAGGATATGTCCAATGTGTCATTACATATACCAACAATGCATACGCTCGGTGGTTTCGCGACCGAGTCGGACGATTTTATACTCGTCAATATTCCTCACAGTACCAATGTCATTAAACTACTGCAGCGAATTCGTGATGAGTCGCACCGTTTTGCCGTAACGTATCATAGTGTGCTGAAGGTCAAGCAGCAGACGAGCAGCCTGCTTGATGAAATACCAACCATTGGGCCGGCAACACGTAAAAAGCTGATACGTCAATTTGGCAGCGTGCGCGGCGTAATGCAGGCGTCAGATCGTGAGCTGGAGGCGGCTATAGGGAAAAAGAAGATGCTAGCTATTAAGCAACATCTGCCAGTGGCACAAAAGAATCGAGAATAAGCCCATTTTTTTTGGATAAAATTGCATCCTGGACATGCGTACTTCATTGCAAGTAGCCCGGGTCGTACTTGAGGTATTGGTGGATGGCGTTTGGATGCGCTATAGGCATAGGGGTACTGTTAACACAAATAACCTCGTGATACGAGCTCGTCTACGCATGCTCCGTTTATAGACGATGTATGTAAGCACGCAGCACCGAGTACCACAGCAAAAACCCTATACATTGCGACATCGATTAGGCGGTATCAATGGCCAACTTCGTCGATAGATGGACTTAGCTATAGCTTTGATGCTGCTGTAGCTTGGTGCATGTCTTTCGCACCGGCATTGATTTCGTTGAGCGCCTGGTTAATGAGTGCATTGCTTTGTTGCGTGCTGCCGATAATACAGTTGCTTGCTCCCTTTGCGCATGCATCTAGGCTCTTCTTCACCAAGCCCGCGATCGCAGGTTTTGGATACGCAGGAATTGCTTGCATGATAGCAACGTCGCTCTGTAGCTCCTGGCAATCAGTCATAAGGGCTGCGGCATTTCGGTCTGCGGTATCGCTCAGAATCCTTGTACTATCGTTGGTGATTGCTGTAGTGCCGCTGTCGTATAAGGTGCTGTATATACTAGTCCAGCCGCGTACGGTGCTAGTAGAAACCGATTCTGACGTATTGTTCTGGTGGGTGCTCTACAGGCTACTTTTTTATGGATCATACGCTACAATACAACGTATGACAGCACGAACGCATGATGTAGCAGCGGCAACTGTTTTGCTGCTGGCAGTGCTGGCGAATCCACCAGAATCACTACGGCTTTCAACATTGCTCTTAGCGATCTTGGCTAACCAAGTCGGGGGTATTACACCGGATATCGACCAACCAACAGCGCCACTTTGGCGTAACTTGCCGGAAGGCCATGTTATTGGAAAGGTATTTGGCAAAATGCTCGGAGGCCACCGATTCATAAGCCATTCGCTTATTGGTATGGCTTTGTTTGGGTGGTTGAGCTACTTGTTATTGCATGCACTGCAACCGATTATGCCACATGTCGATATACAACTCGTGTGGTATGCATTTCTGCTAGGCTATGGTAGTCATATTGTTATGGATATGCTGACAAAGGAAGGGGTGCCGTTACTATTACCGTTCACCTTTAAATTTGGGGTTCCACCAGCGAAGGCACTTCGCATAACGACTGGTACGTGGGTAGAGACGGCGGTCGTGCTACCGGTGTTAGTGATTTGTGGCGGGTGGCTGTGCTGGAGTCATGCCAATGAGCTCGTGGGATTGCTACACCGCGTAATCACCTAGCCATGTACTGTAACATCCATGCGCAGGCTGTGTAGCGAGCTTACGTGCGCATAGACTATGTCGTGCGATATACTGGGTCAGATGCAGAACATCATATGGGAGGGCGATACGCCGCATGAACACTACCAGGTCGTCGATACACTCTATGACGGTCGCCCTGCGCGGGTACTCTATAGTGGCAACCAGCAGGCTGCCCAGTCTGGTATTGCGCAAGATACTAATCCTGATTTACTCTTTGACTACAACCAGCGTTTTCTTGAACTGGCGTCCGGCTTAAAGCCCGAACGAGTTCTGGTAATAGGCGGTGGGGCGTTTACCCTGCCGCAGGCCTTATTACACGCATTACCCAATACATCTATTGATGCCGTAGAGCTCGATGCTAAACTCGTAGAACTGAGTCGCCGGTATTTTCACCTGCCGGACAGTAGCCGCTTACATATTTATACTAGCGATGGGCGCACATTTCTCCGTGAGTATCATGTGCAGTATGACATGGTTATCATTGATGCGTTTATGCACACTACAATACCGAGAGAACTCAAAACATTGCAGGCCTTTCTGGCGTATCGAGAACACGTGGTTGAGGAGCAGGGAGTAGTCGCAATGAACGTGATCAGTGGATACCACGGCGTTCGGTCGTCGACGTTACGGCAGGTGTATGCGGCCGCACAGCAGACTTTTGACACAGTTGACGTTATGCTTGCAAGCTATGGTAATAGCCTGTGGTTGCCGCAGAACTTTGTACTGGTCGGACAGAGGGGGCAGAAGCTGCCGGTGGGTGATTATATGCGGTACGAAGCTGTAAGCCCGCTTACCGTATCACCTGACATAGCGTTACGTGATTAACGGTTTCTGTATGAACTAAAGCAACGGTCAATCTGTTTCAGGCGAAAAGCGGCGCCAAACCTTCGTGACCGCAATGGCTACGACTAGCACTGTGCCAATATCTATCAGCAAGCCAAGCGGGTTAAACTGTCCGGTGTGGCCCGTAACGGCAGTTTGCAGCTTGCCATTACACGTACCTTGTTGGGTTGTCGCTGTAGCATAGTTATAGGTAATGGGCGAGCCGAGCCTCTGAGTGTACCGGGTACTAGCTGTAATATTCTTGAGCGGTGTTACGCAAGCCAATGATGCGTCGCCACTTGACGTGGACTGCGAGGCGGCCGGGAAGTTTTCAAATGTTTTACCAGGGATAAATGGCGACAGCAATAAGCCTCCCAAGAGTACGAAGACGATGAATCCTATGAGGCCGGCGCGCTTCTTTATACTGTGACGCTGTATAGCTTTTGACACAGTAGCGTGTGGTGATATTTGATGTGGTCTGACCTGGGTCGGATGTGCCGGCTGCACCGACGTATTTGGGCTAGTCGGCATGCTCTGTGTGCGAGCGGGTGTTGCCTGTGTTTGGCGTGAAATATACGGTGAAGGCGCAGGCTGGGCAGGTGTGGGCTTATTGCCGTGAGTTTGAGAGTATCCAGGCATTTGGTTGGGTGTCGGCGCTACAGGTGCCGCCTGAGGGGGGTGTCCGTATGGACTTGCGTGTGGCATAGTGGGATGTGCGCGTACTGTAGAACCCTGAGCTTGGACGTGTGTTTGGACTGGCAGTGGCTGAGGTTGTTGCACACGGTACTGTCCGTGCGGATGGTTAGCAACACTCGTGGGCATCTGGGGTGTCGTAGATTGTGCGTACCCCGGTGTTACGGGGTGACCCATACGGGTAGGCAGTTGTTGTGGCTGCTGAGGCCGTGCTGCGTTCGTCGACGTGCTGGCGCCTGGCTGCGTGGGTGTATGCACTGGACGTGCGTGCGGGCGAACTGTAATGTCACTGACAAATTGCCGCGGCCGAATAGGAGCAGTTTGCCTCGGTACCGTTCGTCCGGGGTTTATATCTTGGGGATTACGCCGTATTGGTTCCATATACCCACCATGTCCTTGTTACGTATAAGTGTAAGCGAAAGCATGACAATTGCCAAATCATATATCGAGCGTCAATTGTGCCGAGCTATGCGCGCAACGATTAACAGAGGATGACTCCATAATAGGTGGTCTGTCCTGCTGCAAGAACACGAGTATTTATGCCGGAGTGGTCTTGGGTGGCAGTTTGTGGCGGTCCGCGAAAAGTATGTAGTGGAATATAAAAAAACGAGTTGCGAACGTTATGCAGTTGACTAAGAAAAAGGCAGCGTCTACGAATACTACGCGGCTGGCATGGCTTAACCCAATGGAAACCGCTAGATCGCTTGCGAAGCGTGTTGTGAGTGTCAAAATAGTTGCTACGCATGCAGCTATGATCCAGAACGGAAGGGTTTCTTTAAGCAAGTTTGGACGGCCTTTGCGCTCCCACGTCCATCGTGACATGATGTAGCTGGCTGTAGCGCCGGCAACCCATGCAATAAAACCGGCACGTGTTGGGGATATATGGAATACGCCAAGACATATGGTTAGTGTTGCCTGGCTTGATGCAACGGCAACAATGGCGGCCAGTACGAATCGCTTGAAACGTGTACCCGTCTCTCCTTGTAGTTTGCGTTGTAGTACCGTAGTAATACGATTCATGAACCCACGCTGTGACATGTCCTCATACTAACACGGGCGAGTGGTGGTGTCAGCAATTTTCTCGTGCATTTATGCAGAGTATAGTATCTTCAGGACCGGAGCAATAGGTGGTGTATAATTAATCTAGATCTGATGCGAGTATTACTGCAACGTTTTTATATACTCTTACGGTCACGGCGCTTATTTTGGGCAATCCTGGCCGTTTTTATTTGTGAGTCTGCGTGGATTGCGCTATCCGCCGTCTACCCTCAGGCATTTGATGAAAATTTCCACTTTGGCCTTATTAAGGTGTATTCCCATCACTGGCTGCCTTTTCTGAGCGGCCAGCCTTCGAACGCTAACGCGTACGGCGCGGTCGCATATGACCCGTCATATCTATATCACTATGTGATGAGCTTTCCGTACCGGATTATTGCTCTGTTTGCGCATAGCCAGATGATTCAGGTGATCTACCTGAGATTTATCAACATTGCATTGGCTGCAGCCGGACTAGTCTTGTTCTATCGGGTGCTGCTTCGTGCTCGTGTCTCACGTGCCTTCGCAAATCTTGCAATGGCGCTCTTTATACTCATACCGATTGTTCCGCAGCTTGCCGGCCAGGTAAATTACGATAATATGCTGTTCCCGCTTGTCGCCTGGGCATTTCTGCTTGCGATGAAGGCCGCAGACGAGCTGCGTGCTCGAAAGCCGTCAGTGCGCACGTTAGGGACGTTCGTTATACTGAGCATCTTTGCGGTTATGGTTAAGTATGAGTTTCTACCAATAGCTGCCGGCGTAGTGCTTTTCCTTCTGTATACGGCGCACCGTAGCTTCCGCTCGCATTGGCGCCAGTTCGGAAGGTCGCTGCGAAGCAGTTGGACCACGCAGTCTCGGCTGGCAAAAGTAGTCTTGGTTGTCCTTTTCGTGATTGGTTTAGGCCTTTTTATACGTCGTGACGGCAGGAACCTTATCGAGTACCATACGTTTACGCCAAATTGCAGCAAAATATTGAGCGTGCAAGACTGTAAAGCCTATGGCCCCTGGGCTGCTAGTTATAGGTGGCATAAAGAGGTGGTCGCGGAGAGAGCAGCCGGCCCTATCGACTATGAGAACCCAGTTACATATACCATGTCATGGATGTACTGGCTCTGGTACAGATTGTTTTTTGCGGTGAGCGGTCCAGTGCATGATTTCCGAAATTATCCGCCATTACCAGTGCCAGCCGCTGCCGGAGCATTTATCTGGATCACCGGCATAGCTGGTGTTATTGTAGTAGCAGTCCGTCGCCGGCTATTTGATGCGTATCCGTATATACCGCTTTTTGGTACTGTTATCGCGGTGTATCTGATTGCGTTGTGGACGGAAGGCTATCTGCAGTATCACAAAACTGATGTAATGGTGCTTATGAACGGCAGATACCTACTACCAATACTATTTCCAATTAGCGTGATTGTAGGTCGGGCTTTTTCAGTGATACTACGTCGCCGGCCAGCTCTCAGATCTCTAGCTGCACTTGTGCTACTATTCTGTTTCATAGCGGGCGGCGGGACAATAAACTTCATTATGCGTAGCGATCATACATGGGATTGGCCTAATCCAACCGTTACGTCAGTAAATGACACTGCGCGCAAGGTGTTGCGCCCAATTATCGTTCACAATGACAAGTACCGCCCAGAACATCATATTTGGTTCTTCAATTAATAAACGGTAGGAATCACCGTCTAGCAGCAGAGAACCGAACAACCAGGATGTCGCACGCGATAGTATGCATTCCCTTGGATGTGTCATAGGGGTCGTATGGGATACAATAATAGCTGATAATAGGGAGAATTATGAACGAGATCATCTGCCCCCATTGTAATAAAGCATTTAAAGTCGACGAAGCAGGCTATGCTACTATCCTCAAGCAAGTACGCGACCATGAGTTTGAACGAGTGCTCCATGAGCGAGTCGAGCTGCTGGAAAAAGATAAAGAGAGCGCCGTTAAACTTGCAACGGCCAATGCTAAAAACGAGCTTCAAGCACAGGTCTCACAAAAAGAGACTGAGCTGGCCGAGCTGAGATCACAGCGGGACGCCCTGATGATTGAGCTGCGTGCGGAAAAGGACGCCGAGATTACTCGGTTACAGGCAAAAGTGGAAGCTGCCGAGATGGAAAAGAAGCTGGCAGTCACGGAGACGGTAAGTAAGATCGAAAAAGAGCGGGATGCGCTAGCTAACGAAGTAAAAAGCAAGGACGCCGAGAAACAACTGCTCGAATCGTCATTGAGAGATAAATATGAATCAGAGCTAAAGACCAAAGACGAGATGATTGCGTACTACAAAGACATGAAAGCCAAGCTTTCTACTAAAATGGTTGGTGAGACACTGGAGCAACATTGCGAGACAGAATTTAACAAACTGCGTGCAACTGGTTTCCAGAACGCGTATTTCGAGAAAGATAACGATGCAAGGACCGGGAGCAAGGGAGACTATATTTACCGAGAAGCTGACGAAGCGGGAAATGAAATTGTCTCAATCATGTTCGAGATGAAAAATGAAGGTGACGAGACAGCCACCAAGCATAAGAATGACGACTTCTTGCGTGAACTCGATAAGGACCGTTCTGAGAAAAAATGCGAGTACGCAGTCCTCGTTACACTGCTTGAAGCCGATAGTGAACTGTACAATACCGGCATCGTTGACATGTCGCACAGATATCCCAAGATGTATGTTATTCGCCCGCAGTTTTTTATCCCTATGATTACCGTACTCCGTAATGCGGCGTTAAACTCATTGAAGTATAAATCGGAACTTGCCATGGTGCGGGCGCAGAACGTTGATATCACCAATTTTGAAGACAGCATGAATACATTTAAGGAAGGTTTCGCGAAGAACTACGACCTTGCTAGCCGCAAATTTAAAACAGCAATTGAAGAAATAGACAAAACTATCAGCCATCTCCAAAAGACTAAAGATGCTTTACTCTCATCGGAGAATAATCTTCGACTGGCAAATAATAAAGCCCAAGATCTCAGCATTAAACGACTTACTCGCGGTAACCCGACTATGGCAGCTAAGTTTGCTGAACTGCATGATGCGTGAAATTGCCGCAGGTAAGTAATGTACCGAGGCTAAGCCGTAGTGAGCGGATAGGTTGCGAACGCGTTTTTGTCTGCTCTTAGCGACGGCGAGTACGATTTCGTATGCTGTCGCCAAGGCGGTCACGTTTGGTCAACTCGAGGACATCCTCCAGGAGGAGGCGGTTAATACGGACTAAGTCGGCTACGACGCCTAGCGTGAAAGAAACGAACGAAGCTATTAACAGAACGCTGCCGATGATGAGAGACTGTAAGTGGTGAGGACCGAATACTATCCTGGTTCTTTGTGTGATAGATAGCCAAAGGAAGTGTGCAAACGGTATTACGCCGAGTACGAGAAATAGGAACCCGAGGGAAAAGAAAACGGCATAGGGTTTGTACATGATGAACGCTCGAATAATCGTAATGCTGGATCGTCTGACATGTTGCCATGAAGACTTAAATTGCCGTGATTCTCGAAGCTTCGGATTGGTCTCAATCGACACTACAGCAATGGACTGCTGCTTGTGGGACGCCTGGATGGTTGTTTCGGTGGCCCAGCTATAGTTCGCAACGGGGTTGAGTTGCATGGCTGCTTCCCGGGTGTATGCTCGGAATCCGCTGATGGCATCTGGTATGTGGGTGTCGGCTGCAAGGTTGAGCACGTGAGTGCCAAATCGTTGTAAGAGTTTTTTGGCAAGCGAAAAATGTTCAATGCTATGCGTCATACGGTCAGCAATAACTACATCCGCGGCACCGTCCATGATTGGTTGGATGAGGTCGGGGATCCGCTCTTGTTTGTACTGGTTGTCCCCCTCCGTGTTTACGATAATATCGGCACCCATCTCAAGCGCGCGGACAAGCCCGTGTCGGAATGACTTGCTTAATCCCTGATTCCGGCGGTGGTGTAAAAACTCGGTGACACCATACTTTTTGGCGACGGCGACTGTATTATCGGTACATCCGTCGTCAATGATGAGCGTCTCAATCGTATCGATACCTGGTATCTTTTTTGGTATGGTCTCTAGGACCAAGGGTAATGTCGCTTCCTCGTTCAGACAAGGAATCATAACAACTAATTTCATTGCATCTCCAAACTTGTGATGTATTATACCGCGCTCGGAAAAAAATCTGAAACGGAGTGGTCTACTCTCCGCAGCTTTCCTGGAGATAGAGCGCCTAGCATCGTTGCTGTAGACTTGATTACCATCTCTACGGGCTAGATTTAAGGGTAGTGTTATAAGCGGAGATGTGGGCATTTTTAGCGATTTTATGATTTATTGACGAAAAATGCAGTTGACTCATTATGCTTATGCCGTGCTATGCTGCTTATGACACATAAGCATAAGAGGATACCATGAAACGTGATACTCTGGATCGTTTGATTTCATCAACAGGTTTAATAGTTGCGGTAGTATTTTTAGCTGCCTCATGTGTGCTGTTCTATGCGCACCATTTTATACATTCGCAGGTGTATGACCAGTTGTCGGCGCAACAGATCACCTTCCCGGCAGCTGGTAGTGCCAGCTTAAAGGCGTTGCCGCCAGCCGACCAGGCGGCTATGAGTAAGTACGCCGGCGAGGAACTGGTTAATGGCGCACAGGCGGAGACATTTGCCGATCACTATATCGCGGTCCACCTTAGCGAGATTGGCGCCGGCAAGACGTATTCGCAGCTCAGCACTGAGTCACGGGCGAACCCTTCAAATAAGGTACTTGCAGGTAAGGTGAGCACCGTATTCCAGGGCGAAACATTGCGCAGTATGCTGCTCAACGCGTATGCCTATGACACTATGGCTGTCGTTGCGAATGCCACTGCGTACGGTGTCTTGATTGCAGGGCTTGTACTGCTTGTACTGTCCGCTCTGGGCTTCTACCACGCAGGCCGCGTTAAGACTACGGCTAAGAGTCGCCGCTAGTACGAGCGGTTGTATGTACCGGCCCACCCATATAGCGGTGGGCCGGTTTGTTGCATAGTAGCAGGAGGATTGCGTTTTTCCTGGAGATACGCTACGGCAAAGTGTGCTACGCTTATGAAATATGCACCAATTATTACTGTATGCGGCAGCAACGCAGCACATTCCGTATATTGTTAAAGCCCTTGAGCCCATCATTAGCCAGTACGGCTACATTGCCGTCGGCGGGCTATTAGTGGTCGAAGACCTCGGGCTACCCGTACCGGGTGAGACGGTTCTTATCGCCGCTGCCTTTTATGCGGGGCTTGGGCAATTGCAACTTGTCTACGTTATACTAATCGGCATCGTCGGTGCCGTAGTAGGGGATAATATAGGGTTTGCAATCGGAGAATACGGCGGCCGCCCGCTCATTGAGCGATTCGGAAAATACGTTTTTGTGACCCCGGAGCGACTCAATAAAGCTGAGCGATTCTTTGCTAGATACGGTGGTAGGGTGGTAGTCGTTGCCCGGTTTATCGACGGTCTGCGTCAGTTGAACGGCATCATAGCCGGACTGTCTGAGATGCGGTGGTTAAAATTTATCCTCTTTAATGTAATCGGAGCGACATTGTGGGTTGGTACGTGGGCGACAGTGGGGTATCTGGGTGGCGATCACATTAGTACGTTCTTGCGCTTCGAAGCGTACCTGACCATTGCGACGATAACGGGTCTTGTCGGCTACGTTAGCTATAACACGCTTAAGAAACGCCGCACAAAACACGAGTGATCGCAGGAGCAGTACTTGCAATGTTATTGTAAACGATTTACAATAAGGCCATGACGGCAGTCAAAAACACGAGGTATTCAGTAGCTGTTCGGGACTACCTACGGCATAGCGGACATGCAACAAACGCCCAGATCCTGCAACACCTGCGGCAGTCTTATCCTGATCTCAGCGCCACTACGGTGCACCGCATAACGACAAGGTTGCTTGAACGAGGAACTATTGCATGCGCGCCGCTTAGTAAGGATCATGCAATCCGTTTTGATACTAACCTCGAGCCGCATGACCACTTTCAGTGTACGCGGTGCGATCGCATTCAGGATGTAGTTTTACCCAAGGAGCTGTTTGATAGTATCCAGCAGACAATGGGCGGCTGTAAGCTGAGTGGGCGGCTGACGGTGCAGGGAGCTTGTAAAAAATGTGTAATGCATACGGAGGAAATATGAAGAAAATAACAGTATATAGTACGACGACCTGTCCATACTGCAAAATGCTCGTGGGGTGGTTGGAGAAGCAAAATCTTGAGTTTACCGAGTATAAAGTAGACAGGAACCCAGCAGCAGCACAGAACATGATACGGCTCAGCGGCCAGATGGGCGTGCCATTCACGACCATTGAGGATGAGAGCGGGTCAGTCGCTAAAGTACTTGGATTTGATGTGCCAAGTATTACAGAAGCATTACAAACAGCGTAAGAAGAGGATTTTTTATATATGGTTATTATCGACGTTCGTGAGCCGAGTGAATTCATGATGGGGCACGTTAAGGGAGCGCTCAATATCCCGCCGACCCAACTTATGTCGGGAGCACGGCAGCTTGCTGATGTTCCAAAAGATGAACAACTCATCGTCTACTGCCGCTCGGGTAGCCGATCAAACGTAGCCATGCGCATCTTGCAAAAATTGGGATACGCAAACGTTACGAATGGCATCAACCAACAGCAGGTTGAAGCGAAGTACGGCGTATAGGCGCCCACTTCTTGTCGTGTATGTAGCCTACGCCTTCGACAGGTGTAGGCTACATTGGTAGTTGGCTCCATGATAAGCGATATCGATATGTGGTGGTCGTTCTTGCGGTATGTTGCGCTGGGATACTTCAGTTACGAGCCCCATGAAACAGACAAGAAGGCACGGAGTAAAAAAGTGGCATGTTTGTGGGAATACAGAGCATGAGTATTGTAAGCTAAAAGTATGCGCAAGAAATCTAATCAGCCAGACATACAACGCGTCATAGAGCTTCAAGAGCTTTTATTGGCGTTTCATGCAGTAGACAGAAAAGTATTTATACCACCTAGCATTGATAAGGCTGAGAATGATATAGCCCATAGCTTCTCCCTGGCAATGCTGGCGTGGTTTCTCTCGCCGCATTTTCCCAACTTGGATGTCGGCAGGATGGTCCAACTCTGCCTGGCGCACGATATCGTAGAGGTATACGCCGGCGACACCTTCTCGTATGACGGCCAGGCGGCTTCGAGCCAAAAGGAGCGTGAAAGCCAAGCACTCGCCAGACTTGAAGAGGAGTGGGCAGATTTTCCAGGGCTCATTAATGCCATAAAGGAATATGAGACCCTACAGAGCGAGGAAGCAAAGTTCGTATACGCGCTGGACAAACTACAACCCGCTATTATGGATTATCTGAACGAGGGTCGAATTTGGCGTAAACTGAATATAACGTTCGCGAAATTCATCGCTGAAAAAGAGAAGAAGATACCAGTGTCACCTGAAATTTATGACTACTATCAACAATTGCTAGCAATTTTGAAAGAAAACCTCCATCTTTTCCCACAAGACCAAAAGCTTGAGCGGGTAAGGTAATTACCGATGAGCAAGAGAGCTCAAATCCTTTAGTGCGCATAGCCTGTGATCAGGCAAAAACAGTATTGTCTTTAGAGCTATACCGTCTGTTCAGACTGGGTGTAAAGTATTGCGATGGCTGGAGATAGGCATGAGGGGCTTAGGCTATGGTTTACGAGCTTAGATCTATCCGGTTAAGGATCGACTTTTCTAACGTCTCAAAGATTTCACTGCTTACTACTAGGCCCGGTAGGCGACTAGTGTCCAGCGATTCAAACCTTTCGTGCATCTTTTTCACGCGTTCCATAGGCATGGGCTTGTATAATTTATCATCAGTCAACTTCCGTGTTACCGCGCGCTCAAGTGCTATTTCCTTAGGGGTGTCAAGATATACGAATAATACTTGCCCCAGTGGGTCAAAGAGATTCAATGCTTCTTCGCGATCATCGTTTGTGATAAGGTTGCCGTCAAAAATTACATTCTTACCTTTCCTTAGTGCCTCAGATATCAAGTCGTTCATTTTGGCGTATACCTTAATTCGTTCTTCGGGGGTAAAGGTCGGGTCGACGAAATACTTCATGCGCACTTGGTCGCTATTAATGTGCAGAAAGCCGTGCTGTTGACTGAAGCGTTCAGCAAAATGAGTTTTACCCGATCCGGGCGGTCCGACGAGAATAAGTAGCCAAGGTTTATCCATCAAAATGATCATAGCACGTCAATCAGCTCCGGGAACAGTACTTACCAAGTTCTCCGTCTGGTGCTGGTGAGTCTGCGAGTAACTTTTCAGTCTGGTCCTCCGCGATGTCGCAGTAGATGGTGAAGAAAACACATCCGACAAGAGCTAGAAGACCATGCTAATGGCGACAAAGCCATTAAACCGCAAAAGAAATTCAGCTTGGTACACCTTGCCTGATATGTTCAGAAATAAGTATTACCAAGTAATCATTGGTTTTACTAAAGAGATACTTGTGTCAAAACAATACCTGACACAATTAGAGGTATTTGATTAAATCCTCAACTGAAATACCTAGAGGGTTGAGGATACCTTTCTTTAGGGTCCCAGGCTTGATAGCCTTATGGTTTGGAATAATGGCGGTTCTACCTCTGCCATCTTTCAGCTTGATATGACTGCCTTTTTGGGCAACTTTACTAAAGCCCATCTTCTGGAGGGCTTTAACCAATTCAGTTGCAGATACAACAGGTTGCTTAGGCATGAGCCAATCGAACTGGGACTACAAACTGACGTTTGTAATTATAGTCATCAGTTGCTTCAAAAGATGGTCTATCTTCTAGATACAGTTCGATAGCTTCTTTTATATTCTCAAGGGCTTCTTCTAAAGTTTCGCCTTGGGAAGCACAGCCAGGTAAATCAGGAACCCAGACAGAGAAACCACCATCTTTCTCTTCCTGAAAGACAGCTTGGTACTCAACTAATGAGTTGTTATTTTTCATAATTTATATTATAAGGTTTTTGGTTCGTGGATACCAGTTTTTGTATAATAGCTTAGGAGTGAAATTTGCTAACGTCTAATCAACAAGTCGATTTTATTAGAGATAATATATTGAGGGGACATAGTTGAACTACGAAGGTGTAATCATTGAAGAAAGCCTAAAAGATAAAGATGTATTAAAACTGGTTAAAATTGTATCAACGAAAGTCGAGCCAGTTACCAAAGAACATAAAACACCATGGCTAAAACAATGGACACTACATACTATTGCAATTCCTGAAAGCAAAGTTGATGAGGTTAGTGAAGCTTTAAGTAAGGCGCTTGAGTCTAACTATTGGTATGCTGACTTTAAGAACAAAGACCATCACTACATAATCTTTCCAAACAAAGTCTTCAAAGTAGAAAGAAGAATGCCTGAGCAATACAAACAAGTTACTAAATATGGATTGGGCTTAGGCATACCTGATTACCAGTTAGACTTTTCGCCAGCAATAAAGCAGTGGGAGAGGCCAAAAGACAAAACAAATGGCATTTGATGAAACATTAATCAATCAGGCTATCGATAGAATCAAAGCAATAAAAAAGCCCATAAAACCAATAATTATTGGCATTGAAGGTTTTGGTGGTTCTGGTAAATCTACACTAGCCAATAAGCTAAAAGGAAAACTAAATATCGGTGAGGTTATTAATATTGATTCTTTCATCATTAAAGAGAATGCAAAGCAAGCTAAACCCCAGGAAGAAACTTTTGATATAGGCAGATTGGAAGACCAGGTGCTAAAGCCAGCCAGCAGAGGCGAGCAAATATGCTACCAAGTTCTCGATTGGGCAAGCAATACTTTAGGTGAAAGAATAGAGTTACCTGGAGTAGATTACTTAATAATAGAAGGCATCACTTCATATCACCCCAATATTGAGCATTATTATGACTTTAAGATTTGGGTGGATACGCCCATTGAAGTAGCTAAGAACAGGGGTCAATTAAGAGATAAAGGCAATGAGAATGAAGTCATGTGGGATAAATGGGCAAAATGTGACTTGGCCTATAAAGATTCATATCACCCAGAAAGTAGAGCTAATTTAGTTATCGATAACCCCTAGAGGATTAGAACAGATTAAAGCTATATTTTAGGAGTACTTTTAGCAGGGTAGTTGTTCAAGTGGTACCCCGCACAGGACTCGAACCTGCAACCTTTGGTACCGGAAACCAACGCTCTATCCAATTGAGCTAACGGGGCTTATTTCGCTGCGTTAGAGTGTGTCGGTGCGTAAATTTGTTACGTTTCAGTAATTTTGTAACAATCCTACAGCAACTTTTGAGTAATGCAATGTCCGGTAACTTGCATCCTAACCAAGCGGTTTTATTATACCAGCCTGTCTTTTTGGCGCCAACAACGTGGGCAAATAGAGGAAACGCACAACTATAATCTCGGGGTATACTGGTTATATGCAGAAGTCAAAGCGTGTCTATTTTGTACGTCATGGGCAGAGTCTAGAGAATGTTGCTCCAGTCTTTCAGTCTGATGACGCCCCTCTGAGCGAGGTAGGTAAGGAACAGTCAAGGTTGGTTGCTAAGCGACTACAGCAGATTACGTTTGATGTTGCTATAACAAGCCCGCTAAAGCGTACCGTGCAGACAGCCAATATCATTACGCATGCGACCGGGCATCAGTTCGTTACGTCAGACCTTTTGGTTGAAAGAAAAAAGCCGATGAGTATACAGGGGAAGCCATACACGGATGCGCGGGCAAGTAAGGTTCAAAGGGCCTGGATTAATGGTTTCTATACATCAGAAGGTCATATTGAGGACGGTGACAATTATAAAGATCTAATAGATAGGGCTGATAAGGTACTTGCATATCTTCAAGCGCGAGACGAAAGCTCAATTCTGGTAGTGTCTCACCATTACTTTATAGCGACAGTCTTGGCGCGGGTACTCTGTGGCGACGCACTAACCGGCGAATTGCTAAAGCAATTTCACCAGCGGGTTTTAGGAGGGAACGCTAGTATCACGGTACTTCGCTATGAGGATGCCTTCGAGCAGGATTTTTGTTGGCGTCTGCTGACGTACAACGATCACGCGCACTTACTATAGTGTGTCGCATGCGTGATAGATTGGCAGATGTTTCCTACGAACACGGGTGTTGCTGCAAAGACACCTGCTACTGCAATCAGACTGAGAGGTGGTACATTGACCGCCATGACAAGATGGCCGCTCGCGTAGCTATCACTATAATGGTCAGCGAAATGGGCAACCTTACCGCAATTCCTGCAGTGGCCGGCGTACAAACACCAGTATAGATGTACGCGTACAATAATAGTTGGCGTCAGAACGACATCGAGCGGGGTACCTATAGTGCGAACGTTACAGAGTCCATATACGGTAACGTAGCATCTCCGTTAGTTTACCTCGTTCTCGGCAAGTACTAAGCGTGAGCTGCTCCTATAACCGTAGGTGTCGTTAGACAGGCAGTGAGTATTGAGAGGCTTACTATGAAGAACGATATAGCGAAATACGTTGTAACGAAAAACGTAATATAACAGAGACGAACTTGTGTATATCTACTGTATTACAACTTGTGCTTAACTGCGGTGATGGTTTCGTAGGATTGTTGCATTACGCTGTCGTGACCGGGGAGATGTGCTATCAATATTAAGACGACTATAGCACTGATAAAGATGAACTTGTATACAAAAGTTAGCTGAGCATCTGGCGAGTCAACCGTTCGATATGCCGGTGCCGTCCCTATGACAGTTCGACCCGATAACCGATTGACGTTGTAGGCGACGAAGTAGTACATGAAAAAGGTTATAAAGATATTATGGAGCAACCCTTTCGTTAACCGTCTGCCGGACGTGTAAACCGGGTTTGCGTTATTAAACACCACCGTACCCTTCTTCCTTAGGTCGTGGAGTAGTGCGAGCTCATCGCCACCCTGTGTCAGGACTGTATGGTACTGCGACCATGCTGACTTTTTAAACGCTATGTTTGTAGCGGTGACATAGAATGGTCTGCCGATGACTCGAGAAACGATGCTCACCATACCGAATAGGATTTTTGGGTATTGTCGTCCCCACCATGGGCCGTCACTATAGATGCATGGGCCAGTGACGGCAACGCAATGTGTGTGACGTTTGAATGAGTCGTCAATGTTCTGAAGCCAATGCTCAGGCTGGACTGTGTCGGCGTCGGTGGATATTACAATCTCGCCACGGGCGGCTTCTGTACCAGCCTGACGCGCCCAGCATACGCCGGGATTGCTTTCTGTTACAACTCGTACGCCGTATGATTTTGCGATCGCGACTGTCTCGTCGGTGCAATTGTTATCGACGACGATAATCTCATAGCTACCCGAATATTGTTGTTTCTGCAGGGATTCAAGCGTTCGACTAATAAACTTCGCTTCGTTATAGCAGGGGACAACGACACTAAAACGGAGCTCCTCATGGTTCATCAGTAATAATTATTGCACAATCAAAGCAAAAGCTACAGATTTTTTCGTTCCTGACCCCAGAAAATTTGCGCATCTGCTACTATTAAGACTATGGCAACAACCGTTATACTTTCGCCGCATCTTGATGATGCTGTTTTCAGCTGTTGGCATCTTGTGACGCAGCCTGGAACGTGCGTTATCACAGTCTTTTCCGGAGTGCCAGCAAAAGGAACAACCACCGTATGGGACAGATTATGCGGCGAGGCGGATAGCGTCACCATGATGCGCACGCGAATACTGGAAAATGAGGGTATTCTCAAAGCCGTAGGTGCCACATGTTACAACCTCCCCTTTATGGACCGGCAATATCCATCGTCGCGACACGATGCCTCCGACATTGCTAAGGCTGTGCTTACTCATGTGGGTGCTGATGCTGTGTTTTTTGTGCCGTTAGCCGAGGGCACGCTATGGCGTCACCCTGATCACGTGCTGGTGCGAGAGGTGGGCATATCACTATTCCACAAAGGGAGAGACGTCTCATTCTATGCAGATGTACCGTATATGAGTATGCCCCGCAAAATACGTGGGCGCTACAAGAAACATATTGCGCGGCGGGCAAGTAACAGTGTAGGCACTGCTGTTTCGGTCGACGTATATGAGTTACCGCCAGATGAACGGATCCGTAAAAGGGAAGCGATGCGACAATACAAGAGTCAGTACAGTATGACTAATATCGCGTCCTTAGGCATGCTTGGTCGGAAGGCGAATACTACGTGGGAAGTAGTTTGTACGCCTACTGGTCATAGGTAGTTTATTCGCTTGTAGAGTTCCCGTCGGGTACGGCTAGGTTTTCGAAGCGGTCGTCGGTGTAGGGAGGCTCGCAAATCTCATAGAATTGGAGGTCGCTATTGCGGTCGGCTTTCCATTGCATTGTTTGTCCGATAGTAACCGATACTTCAATTTTTCTGTTCTGCTCGCTAAAGTAGTACGTTGTCGTAATACCTTCCAGCGTTTCCACTGTTAATGAGCCCTTTCCTGCAAGGTATCCCTCTTTTGTACTGGTACCCTCGAGTACACGCTGTAGTGGAGTCGCGGAGCCGTTACGTACTGTAATTATTCCTAAATCTTTCGTAGTATCACCGACAAATGAGTAGACATCACATTGTATGCCGTCATCTATCTGTGTCGTCTCAACAAACGTAACGGGTTCGCCTTTAAATGTTGTGAGTTTCTTCATGGGGGTAATTGCTGCCTACAGCGTGGGAATGAATCTTATTCCGATATGTTTTGCCTGGTCCTGTTGGATAGGTTCAAGCTTTTGAAACTGGTTTATGTCTGTCGGAATGCCGTTACTGGCATCCGTATGTGCGACCTTACATGGCAAGAGTATACCAGACTTGAGCCCACACGCTAAGATATTGGCACGGTTGTAGTTATACGATGCCGCATGCCCATATTGTGATCCGAGCTTCTTTCTGGGCGAGGCATAGGGTAAACTGGCAATATGCAAGGAACACCCTGTACGTATCGAATATCAGTAAAAGCAATAATAAAGGACGAGCATGGCAATGTACTGCTTGGCAGAGAACAGAACGGAAATTGGGAACTGCCTGGAGGTGGATTGGAACATGGCGAAAGCGCCAGAGAAGGTTTGATCCGTGAAATCGCAGAAGAAACCGGATTTGTCGTGGATTGGATGAGTGAGAGTCCCGTGGCTTTCTGGAGTATTCATAAGGATGTTGATGTACCCGCATTGCAGTGGTTTGCATTTATTGCGTATGAAGTAAGAGTATCTGGAGATTTTCGACCTAGTGCCGATACAAACGATGCAGCTCAGGAGATACGGTACGTGAGCCGGCTAGAGGCTAAAACATTACAACTCCACGACAACACGAAACCGTATTTCTTCCAAAACTGAGAGTGTATACGATCATTCTATGTGAGTTTCATACTTTCTATGGTTACGTCTTGAACCGGCCGCACGTACATATGCCTACGCCACAGTAGCCAGATGACAAAGTACACTAGGCCAATTAAGGCGAATAGTTGATAGGCAGTGAAGACACTATACCGTTGAGCCAGCGCACCAAAAGCTAGACCGAGGGGGATCATTAAAGCGCTTGTGCCAAAGTTAATAACCGAAAAGACTGTCGCCCGAAGACTGCTGTTAATATGCTGTTGTGCCAGTGCCTGAGCCTCGTTAAGAACGATACCGTAAGAAAAGGTAGCAAGAAATATCAGGCCGAGCGGTGTTCGCCAGCTACTCATAATGACAAAAGCTATGAAAAAGAGTGCGATCATCCAGTTGAAGTAGCGAGACATCTTGGATGCTAAAAATTGACCGATAGCGCCAAATAACCATTTGCCACCGTTTGCCCAGCCACTGCCGATCGCTCCGAAGCCGATCGCTATAAAGTACAAGCCGGCGTATTCATTGAGCGAGCTCCTCAGCATGCCGGCAACCAGAAGTATACTGCTTACATACATTAAGGTTTTGTTGCTAAAGATCAGCTTTGTGGCTTCTCTAATATGCTGGTGCAATGTAACACCGGCAGCGAGCTTGTGAAAACTAGGTTCATGCATGCGTAAAATTACGAGCGCATTCACCACACATACGCCAGCGCTTACATAGTATGTTGCTCGATAGCCAAAACTGTGTGCGATGAGGCCGCCGATGGGCGAAGCGACTGCGATGGCAGCCATAAAGAGGCCATAGCTAATGCCTTGATGCCTGGCGTACGAGGTTTCTTTGCCAGCTTCTTTGAGGCTGTCGTAGGTTATAGCTTGAAAAGTCCCATTCGTTAGGCAAATGTAGAGACCGTAAATTGCCGTGCCGAATGCGTACATAAGAAGATTATGGCTTAACCCCGCAATAAGCGATCCGACGCCTAACGCTAGGATTCCAAGGGCTAAGGTGTATGTACGATTCCAGCGGTCAGCAAGAACGCCAAACGGTATATCAAAGATAGAAGTGACAATGACTAATACTACGGCATTTATGCTCACACCGAATGCATGTATCCCAATGGTGTACATAAAAAGCTTCTCGACGGAATACCAAAACACAAGCCCAGTAAGGAAGTTCGCTATGTAAATTTTTATGATATTACGGGGCATGGTGTTCTTACGAGAGTATAGCAAAATGAGTCTCACTGAGGGCGTGTAAATATGTAGCGTATACGGGTTTAGAGGACTGGATGACTCTACCATCTATCCTGATTACCCTCGATCATGATCGTACTCAGTAACGTCTCCGTGACGGTTCATTGAAACTATTTGCTATACTCCCAAACCGTCTTTTTTCTGTATACTTGAATTATGAAAATGCCTCCAAGACGACAGCTGCCACCGTACTATATGGGCGGTTTGATGGTGCTTATGTTCGTCTATTTTTACTCTGTTGGTTCGTATTTTTTGCTTGCTCCGTTGCATTGGACGTCCAACCGGCCGCTTGGATATATGTTGTCCGTTGCATTGTTTGTTAGCGGTATATTCGTCTTGACGTTGGTCTTTGACCGGGTATACCCAAAGCTCGTGGATAAACGTATTTCGCAAGGTAAGCCGGGATCTCCCGGACTTCTGGTGGTCGTACTAAAAATATGTGCGCTTATATTCGATATAATCGTATCGGTAGTCGCCGCAGTGCTGGCAACCTTCTACATGTTTGGGCATAAAACTGGCACTGGGTTTAGTATATCGGGCTGGACTGACGTGCTACCGGTTCTACTCGTCTTTTTTTATTTCTTCCTGATGAACCAATACGCCGGTGGGACGCTTGGCAAGCGCATATTTGGCATTCGCTAACATGTCCTGCGGAGAAATAGGTATGGTATCCCAGTCGGACGCACTTCTCTGTCAGACGTTAATGAGTTCGGCTAGCGTCTGGCGGCCAGAATACATCGTGCACCCAGGTGAATCCCCATACATCGTAGCCAAACAGTGCTAGCACGACTGCCCAGACGGGCTTATGTGTGACAAGCATAGGAATGATCGTCATCAATGAGAGGTAAAAACAGATAGGAAAAGCAATGTACGCGTGCCACAGCCTGCTCGGCATCAGGAGCTGCCGTCGAGTATATTTGGCCTGAGCGTCGAGCAGCGTAATAATCACAAAGCCACCTATAAAGACTGTCCAGTTCCACCAAAAGCTCGTATACCATGTCTCATGTGCCGGAAAAGTACGAAGCGTAACGATGCTTGAAGCGATCCCAATTGGCAAAAATAAGTCGCCGTACAGTGCTGACCACCAGTACACCCGGTCACTCTTACCTAGTGGAGGCCCCCATTTACGTGGCTCTAATCCTTTGAGAACGATCTGTATTATCACCCAGTTGATGACGAATGCGAAAAGCCAGATCTGCCACCAGTGCCATTTGAATGCTGGTACGATTGAATGAAGTTTCTCAGCTTGCATACCGACATGATATCAAACCGTTGGTGTCGTTTTTAGCGTAACAAAAGCTGCTTGATCCGCCGCTTATGTTGTCCCGTGGTCTATTGTGGAGGAAGCACAGTATGACATTAGCGATATTGGTGGTGCAGATGTGACGATTCTTAGCCACTTTATTGGTTAGCGTGTAAACAACGAGTAGGCTGGCTACAATGACTATTGTACGGAATGTGTCTGATTTCTACAGAGAGCAAATCGGCTTATACGTTTTTGTGGCGTGAGACGTAGCTATTACGGCTTCCACGCATTAGTGCGTCGCTGTCGCCAGTGCATCCACGTCTTCCGGTATGCGTGAACGCATGGGGAGCTGCGTGGAGAGTCCAAGCGCAATGATGCCTATGCCAATAGTTGCCAGCATACCGGTACGGACGCCCTTAATGATGGCGTCATTTTTAATGCGCGTGATCTCTTGCGCAATGAACGGTGACGCTGGTCTGTTTGGCTCAGCACTTGTACCGAGACTCGTCGCCTGGCTGGCTACATCGGCTGCGACCTGTGGCTTTACGGCGGGCGGGAGGACCTTACTAGACGTGATGTCGGCATGTAGCTGGGACGCTAGCGCGGAAATAAGGATGGCGCCTATAAATGCCTGACCAAGACTGGTACCAATTTGCCTGAATGTGTTATTAAGCCCTGATGCCTCACCGGCTTGGTTGACGGAAACTGCGGACAGCGTCAGGTTGTTCAGCTGTGCGAATGCCAGACCGAAACCGAATGCGAATAAAATCATGCCAGGGATGATGGTGCTGATATGCGCTGTCGTCGAAAATTCGTGCCACATAAGTATCGTGCCCGTCACCGATATAACGAGTCCTATCTGTATCATGATTTTTGGTGCAATATTGCGTTTGCCGACTAGCACACCGGACAGCGGCCCGGCAATCATGACGCTCAGCGAAAATGGAAGCAGGGCTAGGCCTGTATGAAACGCATTCTTACCAAGCATCCCTTGTAAAAACACTGGTAGTACAAATATAAGTCCGAACTGCTGCATAGCGACTGCCATGATGACGATAGTTCCTGACATAAACTGGCGGTTTTTAAAGATAGCAAGTGATACTAACGCCATTTTGCCGCGCTGCTGCAGATTGGCCTGCCGCCACAAAAAAACTACCAAGAGCAGGATACCAATTATAAGCATGTATATACTAATAGATATGCCACCCAGGTGGTAGACATGGTTAAAGATCTCATAGGGCAGTTTTGCTTTCAGCCAGCCATAGGTTGACGATTCAATAATACCGTACACCAGCGCACCTAGACCGAGTGCTGACAATATGATACTGAGGACATCCGGTTTGTGTGGATTGCGCTCATGCGTTTCGTGGAGTACCCGGGAACCAAACAGCAGGGCTAGTACTACTACTGGGTTGATCAGATAGTTCCAACGCCAGCTATAATCGGTAGTCAGAAATCCGCCGAGCAACGGTCCGATCGTTGCCGCTGTGCCGGCGACTGCACCGAACATACCAAAGGCTAGCGCTCGGTCCTTGCCGCGATACTCCGCTAAGATAAGCGCTGCAGTAGAGGGCATCATCATGGCTGCGCCGACGCCCTCGACAAATACGACGCTGGCAAATAACTCTGGTTGTGTGTGCGCTCGGCTGGCTAGCAGTGAGCCTACGCCAAATACACAGGCACCGATCATGAACATACGTTTACGGCCGAATATGTCTCCCAGTCGGCCGCCGGTTATCATGAGTGCTGCGAGGATCAACGAGTATCCGGTGATGACCCACTGTACTGCTTTCAGGTTGGTATGCAGGTCGCCGATAATTGCTTTCATCGACACGTTGATAATAGTTGTGTCGAGCACAATAATAAATGTCGCTAGCATGATAACCGCTAGCGGTAGCCACTTTTGCAACCCGGTCTTTTCCATTATTCTCCAAACGCTAAATGCTTTGACTCGTCTAGTGTACTATGCTCGTTATGTCTGTTCAAACATGACAGGTATGCCATGCTGCAGACATATAACTTTTAGGTACGTCAGGCTTGTAGTATTAGACAGTGGTGTTAGATTGTCCGGTCGGTACTTGTTGTGACGCTGCGGAGTTCTGCTGGTCATGTGATCCGAGATGGATTGTTTGCTGCGTGTGATCAACGAACGTGTCATTGTCGTTAATGATAGCTTGTGCTGGCAATTGTTCTGACCGTGGTGCTATGCCGTCGATACGCGTAACGGCTGTGCCAATCGCGAAGAATTCCACCAGGTTCGCGCCTAACTGGTAGATGTACGTCTTTACACCCATTACCATTTCGGCTCCAACAGCACTTGCCTGGTCCTGGATCTTCTTTAACGACTGTTCGCGTGCACCGTAAACCATTTCGGTAAGCGTGTTGACCTGGCCTTTTGCTATACCACGCAAAGCGGCCTTGATACCGCCGAGCACGCCAAGAGAGTAGACGGATGTACCGATAACCAACCGGACTGGTGTATATCCCATTTTGGCAATACTCCATAACTCTTGAGCGGTCAAACCACTCGTGACCGGTGTCCCGAGTTGTTGGGCGAGTTGGCTGAGAGAGGGATGGTACGAAGCCGTTCCGACCATGATCATCTCCTGGATTCCCTTGTTGCCGATCGGAAGGACGGTAGTGCGGATGTTAGTGACGCAATCGGCGTTAAAATCGCTGGCGTGTTTACTAATGCGTTGGATTGCTAAGTTACGGGTTGTCTCGAAGATATTGCTGTATTCTGGTACTTCACCGTGACCCATTTGCCGTAGGCTGCCGAGTAAGTTGCCGCCCATGCCGATCGAATATGCTACGTTGCCGAATGCCAGACGGAATGGTTGAAACCCCGCGTCCATCTGACAAAAAAGCTCTTGCCCGTTTGTTGATGAAGTCATAACGCCGGCATCTTGCCCGTTTGTCTGTCGATGTAGGCTTGTGCCAACTGATAAAAACTCAATGTTTTCAGGGTGAAAGATAATGTCGTTCGTGAGGCCTGTTGCTCCCACGGCGCCGGACTGTTGCATCTCTTCTTCGAAATGTTCAAGCGCTAAACGGCGCCCTTCTGAAATCATATTTGAGTACTGTGGTATTTCACCACCGATCCCTGAATGGACGTTAGCCGCTATGTTGCCAAGTGCTCCTAGGGAATAGACGCTATTACCGACTAATATGTTCCCCGGTGTATATCCGCACAGCGCAGTGCAATATAATTCATTGCCCGATAGGCCGGTTATGATTACTTGCTTACTTGCAAGCAAGTTTGGGCCGGGACCGGTATCGGTGTTGTCGGTGTGGCTGAATAAACCCATTACGTTTAATAGTACCCTGGTTTGGTGGAAGCGCAAAACATTATTGTGTATAGCGTACGACAAAGCATGCGGTGCTGTGCGGTAATAGGCACTCATATTCCTATGAACACTAGTCGGGTATGCCTACCAAGCATAGTGTTAGGAACGCCTATGAGTTAAAAAGCGAAGCGGTTCTCTCGGACGAACGGTGTGTACTTTTTATGTTGTCACGAACAAAACGAAAAAGCCGTCTACAATGTATTGAGAACTACTGTATCGCTATCTATTGTATGTTTGGCGACTTTTGTCAGCAACTTTAAATCAGATGACAGTTAAAACGAGGTTATTCTTCAACGTGCTTGTTGAGCTATCGATCGTTACTGACTGCGCTTTGCTATCGGATATTTGGTTTTGTCCGTGCTCTAAATTATACAGAAGGCAATAGCAGTGATGAAGTAATGATAAGGCGTTTGAATCCTGTGAGGAGTAAGACGAAAATAACAGGCAGTCAAAAGCCGTGACCCGCCTTGCGCATTCTGCTTAGAAGCGTCTCATGAGCTAACCTATACTGAGCCTAACACGGCAACTGCCGCGTTAGGCTAGGGCTTTAACAGCTAGCTTACGGCACCTATTTTACTGCTATACCTAAAATAAACGAGCTCGCAAGTACTAATAATACGAATAACGTAACAAATGTCATTGGTGTGTCTTTTTGATGTTTAAAAAGCAAAATTGAAATCGCAACTCTCAGAATTGGTGTGAGTATAAGCAGCAGAACACCAAGTTCTATAAAGCCAACTCCTTCACCGGTTTGAATTGATGTTTTTAGCGCTGTGAGGCTATGCGGAAATGAATATGCTACTCCTGTTACTTGATGATACGAGGATTGATTTGGATTATCGTGGGCAAAGAATAGGAGTATGCCTGCTAAAATAATGACCGAGCTAATAGCAACGCCGACCTGCAATACTAAACTAACGATACGTTCAATATTGTTAGATGAGTCTTGTCGATTCATGAAAGTCCCCTTTGCAGCATCTCAACGGATACTACTATTAAAACCAAGATGAATAGAGCCTGTATGTAGCGTGGCGCTACACGGTTTAGCAAGCGAGAACCAATTACAGCTCCTGTGAGTACTCCAATAGCTATTGGAGCAGCGATAATAGGGTTAATTTGTCCGCGAGCAAAATAAACTCCGGCACTAGCTGCAGCTGTTACGCCGATCATAAAGTCACTGGTTGCCGCAGAAGCCTTTATGGGGATGTGCATAGCAATATCCATTGCCGGAACTTTTAATGCTCCTGAGCCAACTCCTAGAAGTGCTGAAATGATGCCAGCTATATACATTAAAACTAAGCCTACTTTCGTTCCAGCAACTTTGTATGTAACCTCATGGTGTTTACTTTGATCATAGTATGAGCCATGCAAGTTGAAGTAGTTTGCCAAACGATCATTTGAAGTAGTTAACATTGTATCCTGATTACGCTTTAGAAACATAGAAAGCGCAGAGTAAATGAGCACTGCCGCAAATAATACAAATAATTCATTGCCTGAAATTAGAGTTGTTACATATGCACCAGTAACGGCACCTATGGTGGTGCCAATCTCGAGAAACATTCCAGCCCGTAAGTTAGTTAATCTTTCTCTGACATAAGTTACTGCCGCCCCTGAAGATGTAGCTATAACTGATAAAATAGATGCCCCAATAGCTAATCTTATGTCTATGTGATAAAGAAGCGTCAAAACAGGCACTATAATTATCCCGCCACCAAGTCCGACTAATGAACCAAGCAAACCGGCGGTAACCGAAATGATGCCGAGTGAAATGATAAAGTCCAAAGGCGACATATTCTAATTATAACGGTTAAACCCTCAAGCTCTATCAATCTAAAATTATTTTGTCACGTCTGGCTTAAATGATTTTTAATACCCTGTCGGATCAAAACCATAACCTTTAGATGGCACGAGCTAATGTCTGTCCCCGGACAATGAGGCGGCATGGTACGAGAGGGCGAGTTCATCATTACGATTATATGCAACCAGGAACTTGTCGTGCTAGTATAGCCCTATGATACGCGTTGTAATGCTATGGCTAGTCGATGAGAATAATGAACTTCTTCTAGCCAAACGTGCTGACCTAAAGAAACGAGACCCTGGGCTATGGGGGCCGAGCGTAACAGGAACAATTGAGCCACAGGAGTCGGTGGAGCAGGCTCTGGCTAGAGAAACCGAGGAAGAGCTAGGTCTAATCTCAAAGGAATATGACGCCGTATATCTCTTCGAGGTTGATTTTGCCCACCCCGATGGTGAAACGAGACACTTCACCGTTTATACGGCTAGGGTAGCGAGAGACATTACTGAACATATCGTCCTCGATGAAAATGAAGTTGCACGGGTATGTTGGATGTCGATTGCAGACGTCAGGAAGCTACTGGAAAGTAAACCTGGCGATAAAGTTGTAGCCTCTGCTTTCGTACTATGGGAGCGGATCTTCAGTGAGTTAAACCAAGCACTACAGCAATAGTAAACCGAACTGGTCTTAGCACTTGCTTTTGTAAAGAAAATTACTGGGTGACAGTACGCTCAGTGTATAAAAGGTGGAACCATCTCTACCTGGATGCCATTCGTTTATACGAAGGGTTGAAAGATGCTGGACTTGGTCACTACTTCCCTTTGATAGAGTAGCCTCCATCAGCTAGGAATTCAGAGCCGGTAATATATCTTGCACTGTCAGACGCCAGAAACATAACGAGCGGTGCGATTTCGTCCGGTTTAGCGATACGCCCAAGAACAGTGCCGTTGTTGATACGATCAAATGTATCCTGGTTCCAATCGTTCACCTGGTCAGTCTCGACATAGCCGGGGGCAACTACGTTAAAGCGCACTGTCGGGTAAACCTTTGCCAGTGCCTTAGTGATAGAGATGATGCCTGCCTTAGTCGACGCATAGGTGAGCGTACTCATTGTTGCCAAGTTAGAGTAGCCCTTAATGGAACTAATATTTATTACACTGCCATCGCCCACTTCGAGCATCTTAGGCAGAACGGCCTGGATGCAGTGAAGTGTACCGAGAACGTTTACCTTGTACTCTTCCAAGGCTTTGTCGTCATCAACCTCGGAGACATTCTTAAGGAAGTTACGTGCAATTCCGGCGTTATTGACAAGTACGTCAATTGTGCCAACCTCAGCAATGAGCTTTGAAATTGCCTCATGCGTAGCAGACTTATTAGCTATATCAAAAAAAGTACTTACTGAGCCTTCTAGCTCTTTTTGGAGCTGCCGCAATCCCTGTGAGTCAGTCCTACCGTGGATGATAACCTTGTAACCCTTTTTATGGGCAAGTACTGCTATAGCCCTACCAATACCTCGGCTGGAGCCTGTAATAAGGATTGTCTTCATATAACAAAGTATAATACATTGTCCGAAAGGATTTGAAGTCTATGAAACATGTCAGAATTTCAAGACAAAAATAAAAAGGCATATTTTCTGCAGCGCCTTTATCTCTGTAATCTTTGCGTGGTACGCCCAGCGGATAAAAGATGGAACCGCTTATGGCCAGATATCGTAAGGTATGGAAGGCTACTGGAATTGCTTAACTCGTAAGTACTTGCTCATAAGGTATTACTGTTGACATACAGTAATACTGCATAATATAATCAAGAGTATGACATACAAGACCATACTCACTAGTAAAGGGACGACAACGATTCCAATAGAGATCCGTAAGCAGCTAGGTATTAAGCCAGGCATGCAGATTACTTTTACAAGAACAAATTCAGGCGAGTACATTATCAAGCGTTCACAAACCATCGAAGAAATCCGTACTATGAATAAACAGGCGCTCGCTCGGGCCGCTACAACCAATAAAGAATATAAAAGCGGCGATGGTTTTACGCTCGCAAGCCAAGAGAAATTCGGCCAGTAGCCATGCTCGATACAAATGTGTTACTCGACTGGTTACTTGACCGAGATGCAAAGCGTACGAAGCTTATTGATAAGCTATTTTCTTCTGTAGGTGGATTGCAAATCCCAGATGTCGTAATTGTTGAGCTTACCTTCGCGTTGGAAAAGTTTTATGAGTTGCCGCGTGATGTAGTAACTGAGAACATTAGCAAAGTTGTCGACGAACCAATCTTTAATTGTAATCGGGCCCTCTTTCGGAGAGCGCTCATAGACTACAGCAAATATCCTGCGCTTTCCTTTGTCGATTGTTACTTAATACACTATGCTGAACTGCAACATGCTACACCAGTGTGGACATTTGATAAAAAGTTAGTCAATCAAAGTAGAGGTAGGGCCAAACCTTTAAGTTGAGTAATGTGTCCGTTTTCGTAAAGGCAAGTTTGAAGAAAATATTTCTGGCGACGATTTCTGGTCTATTAATTTGACTGGTACGCTCGTTGGATAAAAGGTGGATCCGCTTGTACCCCGATACCCTGCATTTAGTGCAGGGATTGGATAGAACTTTAGGGGGTCTCAGCATTTCAACGACTGGTTATTGACATTGAATGCTTACTTGTATACAATGTAGGCATGAAAAGCATGCAGTATACGATCAGAGCAATCCCTCCCAAGTTAGATACAGCTTTAAGGCGTCGTGCTCAAAAAACTGGCAAAAGTCTTAACGAGGTGTTGATTGAAACACTTGCGAAAGGAGCCGGTGTTTCACCTGATGCAAATTTCAACGACATGGATTGGTTTATCGGTAATAAAACACTAGACTCGTCCTTCGACCGGTCCTTGGATTGGCTTGACGCTGTGCCGAAGGATATACAATGATTCCAAGGCTAGCGTTGGACACTAACGCGTATCGTGCACTTGATGACGGCGATCCAAAGTTAAGCGATCTCGTACGAACGATACCAGAGGTTGGTTTACCAGTTACTGTTTTGGGTGAAATTTACTACGGAATCTTTCTTGGTAATAGGCAAGAAGAGAATTTGTCAAACCTAAGCCGATTCCTCGCTTTACCCCGTGTGGAGTTGCTGCACATAGACGAAATAACCGCTAAGTTGTTCGGAGAAATAGTCACGGAGTTGCGACGGAAGGGTAGGCCTATTCAGCAAGATGATATGTGGATTGCGGCGCTTTGTAAGCAATACGGCTACACACTTGCTACTGCCGACAAAGGTTTCGACGCCATTACGGGCTTAGAATTGGTCAGATTCTAAAATATCTGGGTTTATATATTTATCAAGTAGGCTGTGCGTGGTACCCGCGGAGGGATTCGAACCCCCGACTTTCTGTTCCGAAGACAGACGCTCTAATCCACTGAGCTACGCGGGCAAAGTGTCCTTATTTTAACAGATTGAACGTCGGTATAAAAATCATTCTTAAACGAGGTACGTGGTAGCGCTGTCCGTGCCAGCCTGAACATCCAAGGACAATAGTAAAAGTGCCAAAGCCGCTGGGTGTCTTGCATGCCTCTGACTACAATAGGATATCCTCGGTTTTGGCTAGAAACGTCTGTAGCCTTGTATCGAGGTTAGTACACCCCAATATTGCCACGCCAAGCAATACTAACAGCGGTCCGCTGTTCGGGTCGGTGGCCAGCCCGGTATAGTAACTGCCTACGTTCTGGCCTATGACCCAGAAAATCAAAGACAACACAATGCCTACCCATATAGCAGCAGCTCTAACACTCCCCTTTACCATCGCACCAATGCATACGAAGAGCATAAGGGCGACTAATAGCGGCACAAACCAACCACCGGGAGACCGCCTTATTGGTGTCGATTGGCGCATATGCATCATGGTTGTCGACATGCTCTGACTGGATGTAGTGCCTTGGGTACTAGTGCCAGTTCCGCCAACAAAGTTGGCGGCTGACTTGTCGACGTGAGTTACCCAAGACGGTGCGTCATTGGCGTTCGCATGTACCATCGCTGCAATGCCCGATGACGTATCCATACCTGGAGTCGTTAATTGCCAGTAAATGCCGCCAAACCATACTAGGATCCACACAAAAAGCAACCAGAACGCAGCCGGTTGGTCAGAAGTGCCTGACGTACTGGCGCTATCGTTGCGATTTGTTTTAACCGGTAGTGACGCTAGAGCTAGAATAACGTAGAGTACGGCGGCTCCGGGTGCGCCCATCAATAACGAGGCGTGGTTACTGAATATGCCTCCGTACCCTTCGCCAAGCGACCAGACGAATAGCCCCCACAGTATCGAAGCTAGTAAGCCCCACTTGGCGGTCCGTCTCCGGAGTATTAAGCTCCCAATGCCGATCTGGGAGATGGCGATCAAACTGTCGAATATTGCGGGGTGTGTGAGAAATATATGTGCTGCGAAGTGCATAGGGGTACTAACCCATATAGGTTGTTCCTGGATCATCGGGTTAATAACCTGCGATATAAAACTGCCTGTAAACATCCGATGTTGTAACTGTAGCATCCCATCGAGAAGCCAGAGGCATCCGAGTGCAATCTGTATGTGACGGCGGGTGATAGTATGCGTGAAGATTTTCATGTTTGTCTTTCGAAGATTCCAATTGTAGTTGTCTTGACAGGTTGTAAAATGTGCGCCAAAGGCGTGCTTTCCCACTATACCATGGCACGTCCGCGCAATCTGTAGAACGCTCCAGGCTGTGCTGATGTTTAGGGACGGAGCGTACCGGCAAACACTTGCCAAGCAAGCAGACTTTTTGCAACGAGGCTTAGGAGGATATAGACCCGTTCGCCGTAGAGATAGTCTTTCCAGGGGCCAATTTTTTTATACTGCAGTAACATATTAACCGCAAAGCAGCTGAAAAATACAAACAATGATACGAATATCCAGTACACGAACGTCGGTGCTCTGCTCCCATACGTAGCGCCGAGCCATAGGTAAAGTGCGACGACGCCCCAGGGAAGTGCGCCCGCTAGACATCCTATGTAGTAGCTGGTCCAATTAGTGGCCGGAGTGGTTTGGTTGTGAAGCTCCATCATGAGTCCCATCAGGTTCATGATGGCAGTTAGCCCAAATAGCATAAGCAGGCTGGCCAGGTCATATACGCCGACCAGCATGGCGATGGCAACCATCATCACGCTCGCCGATAATGAGTATTCCACCCAGCGAGCTTTGTTGATACCGCGACGTAGATTTATGTTGTATCGTTTGTTGTACACGCTGACGATTACGAGGTGAAAGAAAGCAGATAAAAAGAAAAATAACGCAATAAGCCAGGGTAAATCCACTCTGAAAATGGTGGTGGTCGCAGGTTTGAGCATTCGAGCGGAGCGGCTGAATTGCAAGTAACTACCAGTGATAGCAATGGTCAGGTGTTGGCTAAGCCAGAGTACTATAATACCTTGAATCAAGTGCAGTATACCGGCGATTAGGCTTAAGCGCCTCAACTTTTGTAGTTTTTGGGAACGGGCCGCTTCTAGCAGGCGTCTTGTTTGCGAATTGGCGGTGAGGAGATGTGTGGTGTCCACCTTTTCGCCGACCTACTCATTAACGTTTGTTATAGTAGCAGCCACGCTGAGCTCATTGCTAAGTACGTTGTCTTGCCAAGTCGTTGGAGCCATACATTCTCCTTAATGCGTACGCGGCTTACAGTATGCGTCTTCGTTGGTGTATACACAGTAGCCCTGCTAACTGTCTGTGCGTTTATTCGATCGCGCGAGTATGCAATCCAAAACCGAGCCGGTGCTTCCGATAGATGTCCATGGTAGGCACAGCCTGCCAATGCGGGGTAGCATTATGTATTAGTAAGTGGTCCGTTGCAAACTTCGCAGTTGCGATATGCACGAGTAAGCGCGAGGCCTGTCCAGCCGGCGTATCCGTCACGCGATAGTCTAACAGTTTAAATGCATCCGTATAGTGAAACTGACTAGCGAGTTTCTTTTTCACCGCCTCATACAGTGTTTGTCCCGTTTGCACTGGCAATGTGTAACTTGGTGGTGCTGGGGATCGGTCGAGCAATAGCACGTCAATGGAGTCTGACTGCTCTGTGTCGCTGCTTGTAAAGAGTGGTGTATAGGTGTATCGGGCTCGAGCAGGATGCGTCGTGTCCGCTAGCATTCTTGCGGTGCTGGTGGTCGTCGGCATGTTGAACGTCATAGGGTGTAGTAGTTCGGGCGAAACGTTGCTCGGCAATAACACGAACCAGTAGGCGTCTTCATCATAGCTGGCTATGTTAACGAACATTTTGTTGTCATAGCCGGCAATGCGCAGGACCTCATGCAGGAGATAATCTGGCTCTTCCTCGCGGTACACGACAGATGCGTGCGTATCACCACGCCCTAATATGGCGGTCCGATACGCAGACTTTTCAATGTTGTACGGTCTCAGAGTCCGTAGTGTGAAGCGTTCCTCGACAACGCCTACGTCGAGCGGTAAACAGCTTGCCGCGCCTGCTAGGACGTCTTCGGCTACGTACCGTTTGTCCAATAAAAAACCGTAGTGTTGCGGCTCAAGCAGATCATAAAAAATATCAGCATCATATTTTCTATTCTCCAGAAAATAGCTACTATCCCACTTGATCCGCCAATCAGCGGCTATGCACATGCGCTTTAAATCTGGTTCGTGTAGTTCGCTATACACCGTTGCATATCCTAGCAAATAGCTGGGTATAGTGAAGCGAAGTATCTTACAGCGCCTTGCGTATGCAGCTGAACGATCGTTGCTTAGCCGTGGAAAGGAAAACGGCTAAGGAATATTCGTTACTTGTGGTGTCTGAATCATGTGGCTGCTCGGGCGGGGTAGAGTGTAAATTTCAACTGTGTATTTCGTGGTTGACTACCATACTATGTAGTATTAGCACGTACATCTCTTGTGGGGAAAATGGAGGAGTAGCATGAAAAAGATTGTTTTTTCGTTGCTTGTAGCGGTGACATTACTTCTTAGTAGTACCGCTGCCTTTGCGGGCGGTGTGGCTGACTGGTACGAGCGGGGCGGTCCGACGTATAAGTCGTCACATAACTACAGTGCTAAGCATACCGTGCCGCCGCCTCGTGCAGCGAATCAATCGTCACGTAACGTTATCATGCAAAATGTGACGACAAAGCCTTCAGATATGACCGTTCCACAGGGAACAACGGTTACCTGGGTTAACCAAAGTGCCCGCATACAAAATATCGCGAGCAACACATCGAACGGTCCGATGAGCGGTTACATACAGCCCGGCCAGTCATATAGTCGTGCTTTTAATACGCCGGGATCCTATCCGTATCACTATATGAGATACCCGAATAGACAGGGTACAATTACCGTAACCAAGACGCCACCTGTACCGCCAAATCCGGGTCCTGTGCCACAGCCGCCAGCCAATAATTCGTCATCGTCTACTGCAACGTCATCTGCCACAGCGACTGTTAATACCTACAATACATACACGGTACCTCCCAAAACTACGACACAACCTGCATCGTCGGTGGAACCAACCACGGTGCCGGTACAATATACGCCAACCGCTGCCGCTGCACCGGCCAGCGCCACGCTTCCTGCCGCTGCGCCATCGGCCTTGCCAAACACGGGTGCAGTTGGAGCCGGGGCGGCGTTTATCCTGGCGAGTTCTGTAGGGGCAATCGCATACTATCTATACGCCCGTCACAAAGCTTCTAAGGTATAGGCGGGTACTGTGTTTCGTTAATGTATAAAGTTGTATGTCGTGGCTGCCGATGCAGGCATCGTATGGTGATCAACAATGTCCAGTCCTATGACATTCATTTCAGATATGCGCCATGAGCCGTTAGGGTTGACGTTCTCTACGAAAGCGACGTGGCCGAGGCCGCCGTCGGAATACGGTGTTTGCATAATGGCGCCAGGGCTCGGTGTATGGTTAACAGTATAACCGTCTGCAGCCGCACGTGTTGCCCAAGTGGCTGCGTTTCCCCATGAGTTGGGTATAGGCTGATGTATCTGTGCGCGTAGGATCGCTACCCACCAGGTGCAATTGCCCCAAGCGTAGGTATTCGTAGTGTGAAAGTGGGGGTGCGCCGGTGTAGTGTGCACAGCGGCTGCACTACTTGAGAGTTTGACAGACACCGTGTGCTTTACGTGGACGGCCGGTGTTGTCGGGATAACAGCCGATGCAGTAATGACTGGTACGGTTGCAGGATCCGATGGGGCTATAAAATGGGGTATGCTCATGGCTTCTACCGTACTGTTTGAGATATGCTGTGCGGTGCTAATAAGCGAGTGCATATTATGCTGCATGTTCTGTGCAATGTGTGCTGCGTACTCTCGTATGGTATATCCTGAGAGATTAAAATTTGGAGTGGCATCGTTCTGGCCTAACGTTGTTGACATAATAAGTATGAGAGAACCGGTAACTAATATGCTTACGAATAGGAAAAGTATCTTTTGTGGCAGCGTTTCTCCCGATCCAGTCATTAGCCCCTCCTATCGGTACTACGTACACTCACACATGCCTTGTTAAGTGCGCAGTAAGAATCTATACCCAACAATACATACAGCGTACCATATAGGTTGCCTACCGGTATTGGCCAAAGTCGCGCCTGTAGGCTGCCGGTGATCATACGTTGTTGTATGGGTAGGATCTACTAGATAACAAGTAGCACTATACTACCCGCGCATGGTGATGAATAACTCGTTATATCTGATACCATGCTTAGTATGATTAGCCCAGTCTAGGATAGGATTGTGCTAACTATTGCGGCAACTGGCTTTCGAGCGTCAATAATGGTAGCGCCTGCAGCTATAGCCTTATTTTGGAAATCTTCGTAATAACTCAATATGGCTGCTATGTCGCCGGGCAGCTTTCCATAATTGTGCTTGCGCGAGTCGCCGCGTACGCGTGCTTGTATGAGCGGTGGGTCCATCTTTAATAAATATATTTTGTCAAACATGTGATAAAATTTTTCCTGATTATTTGCGCTGCCGCAGAAAAAGGCATCAGGCTTTTCGTTCAGTAATGCTGTAAGGGTTTTTTCGTTCCAGAACCAGCCATATTGTTTTGCCCAGTCGGGAATAGTTTCACGCTTAAAATTTGGCACCGGCTCTCCGGTTGCTATGGTTGCCCAGAAACATAGTCCCGCTACAGAATCTGTCTCACAGACAGTATGGTTTCGTTGCTCGAGTTCGGCAGCGATGGTTGTTTTGCCGGAGCCTGCCACACCAGTAATAAGCGTATGCATAGGTACAGAGTACCAAAATGTCCTCAGCTATGAAACGGGGGATGCTGACCTAATATGTAATCCACGCTGTAGACGCGTGGTTTGAGCTATAGTCAGATAGCTTTCAGGATCTCACGAAAATCGGACACGGTATACGTAGGGTTTAGTTGATGCAATGCATCTATGTCATAAAACTTCTGATGCTCAGGTGGGTAGAATAGTATTGAATCGATGCCCGCATTTGTTGCCGCTCCTAAGTCCTTGTCTGAGTCACCTACCATAACGGCTAGTTTTTTATCTTGTACTCCGAGGTGGTCAAGGGCCATTTCAAGTGACTCTGGATGGGGTTTGTGATGTTGTACGTCATCACCTGCAATTACTACGTCAAAGAAATCATTAACGTGGTGCTTCTCTAGCAAGTGCTCAATGTTTTCGTGAATAGAAGTAGTGATAAGCGCCATTTTTTTATTGGCAGCTTTTAGTCCTTCTAGCACTTCTAAGGCATCAGGGTATAATGCGACATCCGGAAGTTTCTGCTTTGCTAGTTTATCCATTTCATCGATGGTGGACGCTATGTCCTTTACACCCCAACGGGTAAGGTATTCGGTAACGGCACCAAAAGATGCCGCTATCTCTCCGTCGGTCAAGCGTAGCCCGTTTCTTTCGTAGGCAGCCCTACATGCTTCAAGCCAAATGTCGAGCGTTTTTGCGAGGTTACCATCCCAATCGAGCAGAAAATATTCGTATTGCTTCATGGTGGCATGATACCATCCGTGACGTATACCTCTCAAGATGCTGCCGTTTCTTTGTGTATGGCTGTTGTTCGTGCGTATTTTCGTGATTTTTGCTGTTTACGCCGGGATGCGTTATAGGGATCTTGATAAACAAATTGAGCACCATGCCAGCTATAAACTGCAAGGCGTAGCCAATAAGAAGGCCGGCAGTTTGTCTGTATAAGTGGTTGTGACTGTCCATAGTTCAAATATGCAAAAAAAATGTAAGCTGATACATTATGCTCATGACGAGGTATTTTGTATGGTATTGTTGAGCGCTGGCCTATAACCTAGAGGTAAAACTGCGCGGGTTGTTTTTCTATTGTGCGAAGAAGACTAAAGTGAATAGATGAAACTCTATGAGCGAATGCTATTGTAGTATACTCTGTTGATATGTCGTCGACGTTTACTACTCGAGATCGCGAGGCTGCCCGTGCTACCCATAAACTTTTCTGGAAAGCGACGATCGTGGACTTGCCAACGTTTGTCATTTGGCTGTTTACTCGCCCCCTGGCATTGCTCATATATAACGTACTAATTCCATTTGCGGTGGCGTATGGTCTACAAGCCATAATTACGCGACATTTCACGAGCGTAGGACATTATGCGTTGATTGCGCTTTCCCCCACTCAAACACCTAACGCAACATAAGTAGTTTCACCTGGTACACTGTACCCACCATGAGCTACACCAGATTAACCCTTGCGGAACGAGAAGAGATCAGTCGTGGCTTTGCCGTTGGCAAAA
>JAJZCD010000004.1 GCA_021851735.1 bacterium
TTCCGATCTACAACATTTGCAGACCTTAGTTTTCCTGAGGCTTCTTTTGACGGCGTTTGGGCCTACACTTCACTTATTCATATTCCCAAGAACGATGCACAAAAGGTCATTGCTCATGTGCATTCTATGCTCAAACCAGATGGAGCTTTCGTCATGGGGGCTATTGAGGGTGACGCAGCTGGTATGGTTGAGCGTAAAACTATGCCTGGTACGATGAGGTACTTTAAGAATTACAGCAAAGACGAGTTACGGGAACTTATAGAACCACTGGGCTTCACTTTTACATACGAGGAGGGCTACAAGCCCCACAATAACGTTTACTTAAATCAGCTATACCTTCGAGCCTAAATAGTTCCTCACTCGACCCATTAGTAGTGTTAATCCTACAAGGAATATATCAAGCGTAGTGGGTCGGCTTACTCCGTTTACTGGCTAGGTAGATATCACCAATAACACCCCTCCAACGCTCCATTTCTTCGACCAAGGAGTGTAAATTATCTGTGCGCTGCACCTCCAATTTGGTAATATACAACCATAGTAACTTCTCCGCTTGGGGGAGTTTTTGCTAGAATAAACAAGTGAATGCAAAAGCGATAATCGAAACATTTAAGCGGCAGTACCCTGAGAAAAATATTATTTGTCTGCCAGACGATAACCCGACGGAAATTATTTGCGAAGTAGACCCGAGCAGCGAACACCCAAACCATAATCGAGCAATAGCTGCCATTAGGATTTCCAAGCCCCACTACCACCGACTCGCAGAAGAAACATACAAAGTATTAGCGGGCCGGTTGAAATTATTCGTAGATGACAGAAAAATTGAACTTGCCGAAGGTGAAACATACGTCGTACCACCAAACAGCGTTCATTACGCAAAGGGAAACTTTACTGTTGTCCAAGTCGACTCTACGCCCGGATGGACACCCGAGGACCATATCTTAGTTACGGATTAGTGACAATCGGCACCATTGTACTGCGAGCCGGCTACACCCACCCTGCAATGTAGTGCTTTTTATAGCTTAAGCTAAGATTATAATTGTTGACTTTGTATCCCTAATCTCAGTTGCTACAGCGTTCACGATGGCCCTCCAATTTGACAATATATAACCACAGTAACTTCATAGACTTAAGAACGTGAAAGAGTCATGGCTGGCTCTTTTTGTTATAGTTAAGGCAAATGAAACTATACTTATCGTCCTATGGCTTGGGCAACCAACCTGAAAAATTTACATCTCTCATTGACGGTAATAAACGTACGGCTATTATTGCCAATGCTTGGGACTTATCAACTCCCGAAGAACGTGCTGGGGGACTACCAGAAAAATTAAAAGTGCTGCGAAGGTTAGGCCTCAAGCCCGAGGAGTTAGACTTGCGAGACTACTTTAAACACCAAGATCTACTTGAAAAGAAAATTAAAGAATTTGGCGCTCTTTGGATTCTAGGCGGTAATTCGTTCGTATTACTAAGGGCAATGAATATGAGTGGCTTTACCCATTACATCGTTCCCTTAGTTTTAAGCAACGAGATAGTGTTCGCAGGCTATAGTGCAGGGGCTGTTGCAGCCACTCCTGATCTTCACGGAATTGAGCTTGTCGATGATCCTCTACACGTCCCCGAGGGATATAATAAACAGACACCCTGGAAAGGCTTGGGTCTAGTAGATTTCAGAATTGCACCACATTATCGCTCGAATCACCCTGAGTCAGAAGCAACCGAACAAGTCGTCAAATACTTCAAGGATAACAAATTACCCTACAAAACCTTACATGACGGTGAAGCCTTAGTCATACATGGTAAATCTGTAGAGTTGGTTAGTTAGCGCTGATTGTGGTTGCTACAGCGTTTACGATGGCCCTCCAATTTAGTAAAGTACAACCTCGATAGCATCTTAGACTTTTCGTATTGCCGGATCACTCAGCAGAACCAGAAATGTAGAAGTTCCTAGTTCCTAGTATACTAGGAACATTTGTGGTACACTGACAACATGAACACCTCACAAAAAATAATTGAATATATTGTAAAACACGGCCAGGTGAGAGGTTCCGAGCTTGTAGACTATCTGGAAATAACTGACCGTGCAGTCCGTAAGCAACTAAAAAATTTGCTCGATAATGATATGGTTATAAAAACAGGTAAACCACCTAGAGTTTATTACTCCATACGTCCTGAGACAAATAATATAACTCAAAAAAAGGAAGACCAACTTAAATCAATTGATAATATTTCCAAGGACCTAATTAAGGATAATTTCTTGTACATTACTCCTAGAGGGACAATGCTTGGAGGCTTGGATGGTTTTTTTGTTTGGTGTGACGAAAGAAAGCTTGATCCAATAAAGACCATAAGTACTTACAGCAAGACACTTAACAAATACCAACAATACAGTAAGCACGGCCTTATCGATGGCACGTACAGGATGCAATCGACTTTTGACGAAGTTGCCCTAGACAAGGTTTTCTATATCGATTTCTATGCCATTGAGATCTTTGGTAAAACAAAGCTGGGCCAGCTACTGCTATTTGCTAAGCAGAGCCAGAATAGAGAACTAATAAACCGGCTAGCAGATATTATCAAGCCATCCGTTCAGCAGGTGATCAGGGAATATGAGATTGACGGAGTTGGTTTTATACCGCCAACTGTTAAAAGAGAACTACAACTTATCAGACAAGTTCAAAAACGACTAAATCTTGACACAAGAACTCTCATGATAAACAAAGTTAAAACCCCTGTGGCTGTACCACAAAAAACACTCAGCAAAATTGAGGACAGAGTAATAAATGCCCGGGAGACAATGGTAGTAGAAAGCAACGACAGCTATAGTAACATTCTCCTCATTGATGACGCTGTCGGATCGGGTGCAACCCTCAATGAAACAGCTAAAAAGATTCGTCAGAGAGGGATATGCTCCGGTAAAATTATTGGGCTAGCAATTACGGGTAGCTTTAAAGGCTTTGAGGTTATAAGTGAAGTATAGCAAGTTGTTATTAATCCGCTAATTATCTATAAATGCCCGTTTATTGTCTTTGAGTTTGGTTGCTACAGCGTTTACGATGCCCCATCCAAGCATAATCAATAAAAATCCCTGTGGCGGAGACCACGGGGAAAAAGGGGATTCTTAATCTATTGCTACTTTGTTAGGATTAATAGATGGATATCCGGTCAGTACAGGCGGCAATTAATAACTGCAAGGGGCTTTGTGTTGAGATAGGCGGACCCACACCGCACGGTTATGAGTTTATTCGGGAACTAGGGCTAACTTTGCCCGCGAACATACTGGTTACAAATATATCTAACCCGGTCACACTCAACCCTTTTGGAGAAAACCCCGAGCAGCACCACGTTGATGCCGTTATTGATATTCAGCACTTGCCGTATAAGAAAGGCAGCGTCGATATGATAATAACAAGCAGCCTTCCTCATAAATTACACAAAACACTACTTACGGAGTCCGCTAAGGTACTTCGCGAAAGCGGCTTGTTGGTCATCGAGAATGAGCAGCCCGAAGACAAAGAATTGGCCAACCAATCAAACTTTGAGCCACTATTGGACACTAAAATAGCCAACAGATTTCATAGTCAGATATATCAGCTTGTAGGCATTGCTTGATCGTGGCTTAGACAGTGTCTACGATGAGCCTCCAAGTATTTCACACGGCGAAACAACTGTGTATGAGGCGCTGCTTTTGACTGCTTTTTGCTATACTGCGAGCAAATGAAGAAAACGTATTTAAGCTTTGCACTCTTTGCGGCAGCAGTTTTACTCGCAGCTTTTCAGCTTATCAAGTTTGATACTGTGATAGCTCATACTTCGGGGTGGACAGACGGGCAAGCGGATAGCTGGACAGTATTTAGCCCTGCAATAGACGGGATAATACTGCTTATAATCGTTGTGTTCACATCACTAGGGACTTACGTAGGACTAAGTCGATTAAAGCGCCTACGATTACGTATACTATTAGCGTTACTCGTCGCATTTACCACATGGTCAGTCTTCTTCACTATACAGCTAGTAATACAGCATCATCTTTCACATTTTAATGGGGTCTAGCTACCTGCCCGGTTGTAATTATGTAGCGTATGACCTACATACCGCTGTTGTTAAGGTAAAATAGTTACTACAGTGTTCACGGTAGCCCTCCAAGTTGGTCGTATATTGCCACAGCGACTTATTAGGACGATGAAAACTTCAACCAGGTGCCAGCATGGTCTTTTTTTGTTGTAAATACGACTTTGAAAATAGCGGTACAAACATCAGAATAAAAGTATGAGGATAACAAGCCTGCTGCTCTGGGTGCAAGAAAATAGACTGTCTACCAAATTCTACAAGAAGCTCGGCTTTGATGTCGTCCGTTCAACTGACGACCATTCAGTAGTTGCGCTCAATAGTTTTGAAATCACACTTGTCAACATACGCGATGAGGACAAGTTTGCTCGCGACTCTATGTCAGGCGATAAGGGCAAGGGCATGTACGTCTACATAAGAGTTGAAGATGTGGACTCCAAATATAAAGAGCTGATAAATTTAGGCTTTAGACCTACTACCGAACCAAAGGACTGGCAATGGGGTAATCGGGAGTTTATATTAAAAGACCCTGATGGCTACAAACTTTGCTTTTGGCAACCAGTAAAGATAGCCGAGCATGGATAATGAATTACGACTTACTGACTGCGTTGAATGGTTTTCTAGGCGAGCCTCAAAAGCAACGTATGCAGGTGATGGGAGCGAGGTAAAACCGTGGCGTAGTGGCTTCAAAGAGCTAGAGTATAGTGAGAACGACTGGTATTACCGTGATAGCTACTCAGGGTATTTACGTTCACGGGAACAAGAAGTTGTCTGGTATAACGATGCCCCAACGTGGACATGTCTGTACGGTGGTGGCATGGCTGAAAATAACATAAATAATGAGTTTGCACGCAAAACATTTAGCTGCTTGAAGGTAGTTCTGTCGTCTGGCGAGAAAGGAACTACCTTTCAACCACGTGGGCCAAAAGAATTAGCCAAGGGTAATTGGCGGTATAAATGTGAGCTCGAGGGTAGCCTTGCTAAGTTCAGTGGGCACGAATCCATTATCTATAACAGCACGATTGTATTCACCCATGATTTCATTGGGGGGTATAACACTAGGCGATTAGCAATGCCACAAAGAGCATACCGTCTACGTAGATGCGGGTTGCCACAGCGTTTACGATAGCCTCCATAACCGCCCGTGTTTAAACCCCTCTGTTCTGCTATGATGGGCACATGATAAAAGCCATCATATCTGATGCCGACGGCACATTGGTTAACACTGTTTATCTAATCCGGCACGGCCAATATGAAACTACCATAGAATACCTTATCGATTGCGGCATACCGCGACATGATATTCCAAACTACGAAGTATACGAAAGTTATATCAACAAATCAGTTGGCGGAAGCACCCGAGAGACGTTCGAGAAGACCATTCGTCTACTATTCAGTAAAACGTACGAACACCACTTAGAGAGAATCAACTTTGACGAGCTTGATGCACGATTAGCTCCCATCCAAGATCACATAGCGCCTTTGTACGTCCACCCCTTCCACGGCCTCACGGAATTTTTTTCATGGCTTGGCGCCAGCAAGACGAGTATGGGTATTTTTACTAGCGGTAATAGGCGCATGATTGTACGAAACTTTGGCGTAAGCTTACCGGTCATGGGCTATACAGACTTATTTAAGGCAGACGACATCAATGTCTCTGAGCGACTAAGTGCATTTATAGCACGCGCCAAGGCAGTCTATGGCATTCCCGAGCTTACAGTAGTTACTTGCGAAGAAGTTACTAAGACCAAACCTGATCCTGAAGGCATTCTGAAACTATTAGATGATCTCAACGTAGAGCCTGATGAAGTTGTCGTATTAGGCGACCACCCTGTAGATATGTACGCAGCACACGCCGCTGGTTTGCATAGCATAGGTATTTCACACGGTTTTGGCACTATTGCTGATCTAAAAGAAGCTGGTGCCGTCCAAATTGTAGATGACTTAGCCTCATTACCGCGTATCATCGATGGCCACAACTCAGGTAGAACATTGCTCTTTTAAGAAGATAGGACTCGAAGCCTAATTTCAGTTACGATAGTGTACGCGATGGCCCTCCAATTTGGTGGCATATTACAATACTTGACTTCTTAGATCTCCCAAAACACGGTGACCAAAGAGCCTATCAACGACTCTTTTTGTTATTCCTCTGTTGTGGGGTGTTTTTAGTTTGGTATACTGCACCTATGAAGCCGGTCATTATATTCGATTTCTTCGGAGTGTTCTGTACTTCAATTGCGACTGATTGGTTTAAGAAGAATGTATCGACGGCTAGCAATGATCTAAAGGCGTTTCAGGCACTTTGTACCCGAAGCGATTATGGCAAGCTGACTAGGGCTGAGTTCAACCAAGAGGTGTCAGTCATGACTGGCATAGCTGTCCCCGATATTATCACTGGTATCGAAGCAGAAACACACATAGATACGTCGCTCGTATCATACGTACGGCAACTTCAGGCAAAAGGCTACCGTATTGCCTGTCTGTCAAACGGTACCCGGGAGTGGACCCTACGCGTAATTATTGACCACGACCTTGGTGACCTCTTCGAGCAGGTAGTATTGTCAGGTGATTTAGGCATTGTGAAACCAAGTCCGGGTATTTACACACGTACCCTTGAGATACTCAGGATTAGCGCAGCAGAAGCTATATTTGTCGATGACAGGAAAACTAACGTTGACGCTGCTATTGATTGCGGCATGCGGGGGATACTGTTCACCAACACACCAACATTCGAGCAAGAATTTGAGCGCATAGAATCTGCCTTCAGTGCAACATAAGGTTTAACGTAAGGAGAACGTATGTCAGAGCAGCAATTCGATGAATGGGTAACAAAATACGGTAAAGCCTGGGAAGCGCTTGATCCAGATGCGGTCATGAGCCTTATGGACCATGACGACCTTACCTACTACGAGTCAACATTCAATGAGCCGACTCACGACTGGGATTCGGTCGACAAGCTATGGCAGGTTGTGCCTACCAACCAAAAGGACGTAAAGTTTTGGCACGAAATCCTGTTCTACAGTAAAGACAAAGTGGTAGCTCACGTAAAAATTACCCGCACAATGATACCCTCCAATGAGATGCAGGATATCGATGCGGCATTCGTTTTTGGCATAAATGATAAAGGACTATGTACCTACTTTAGACAGTGGAGAATGTTACGCTAGCAAGCCTACTTTCAGAGCACATTTCGGTTTCACAGCGTTCACGATGCGCAACCGACTTATCAGCTTCAAACACCAAGTAGCTACTCACCTTTTATTATTTGAGTAGCCAACTACTTTTCTGAACTGTTAACCGGTTCTGGTCCGACTTAATAAAATGAACGCATGGATGTGGCTCAATAAGTAACCGGCTCAGAACCAAAAGTCGAAGTGGTTTGATCTGCTGTTGCGCGTACACTACGGCCCAGACTTGATTGCCCATAAAATAGCGGCCACAAACCCCAATCTTTGTTATATACTTCGTTCTATGATTACCATTCCTGAAACTCTACACTACAAAGAACACAAACCAGTAATCCAAAAACTCTCAGCCTTCGCAGACGCGGGGCCAAAGAATCTACATATTGTTGCCGACTTTGATCTAACACTGACAGCAGGTAAAAATCACGGCGATAATCTCGGTACGTGGGACGTCATGGATGCTCTTATGCCCCCAGAAGGTGTTCAGGCCCACAATGCTATCTACCAATCATTTCGACCAACTGAAAGGGCTGGGAAGCTTACTGAGGCCGTCGCAAAGGAGAAGTGGTCGGAAACACTCGATCTTATCACCAGCTACCATATGCGTATTGACGATATCGAGGAGGCATTCTTGTCGGTCGCTGCATTACGCACTGGAGCCAAAGAACTATTTGATGCATGCGCATCCAATGATATCCCCACCGTTATACTCTCCTCAGGCATTAGAAACGTAATTGAAATTATGGCTAATCATTACAGTCTGCGGCCAAATTTTATATTATCCAATGATCTTATCGTCGACGACAGTGGCCGCGTATGTGACTGGGATCGCGAAACACTCATTCATGTGCTAAATAAGCACGAAATGGGCCACAAAGAATTGTCTTCACTTCGTACTATGCGTCCCCATGTACTGTTACTCGGAGATGTACCTGCGGATACTATGATGGTGCCTGGTGATGATAACGTCATCCGAATCAGGGTCCTAGACCCTCGCAAGGGCGAGACACACAACCTACGAAAGGAAATTGAGGAAAGCTTTACCGCCGGTTATGACCTCGTGACCGAACATAGTTTGGAACCTGTAGCAGAAATCGTCCTGCAGCTCACTGAAGCTTATTCGCTTACACCAGCCACTCTATCCGAATAACATATTTCAATTACTACTGCTTGGAGCTTAATTAAGTCTGGGTGCAATAATGAACACATGCACCCCATTCTGGTTGTATATATCCACGGTAGCTTATCAGGCTCCCGAGAATTGGAATCGAAGGGCCTATCGATCAGGCTCTTTTTTGCTATAGTTAACGTATGGAAAATATTGCTCTAGAGCGTCAAGCCCAAAAGATTGATGAATTCAGAAAGCTGTCTAAGCCTTACCAGAAGCATATAGCTGGACTACAGCTGACAATACTTCCTGATGTTTTCCCAGGAGGTACAGATAGTGAGCTCTTATGCGAGACTATGATTATCCGTAACGGCGACTTAGTCCTTGATGTATGCACTGGAAACGGCGTTGTAGCTCTCGTAGCTGCCCACAAGGGTGCAAAGCATGTCATAGGCACAGATTTGAACCTTGCTGCCATAGAAAACGCAAATCTCAATCGCAATCAGCTCAACCTCAAGAACGTTTCGTTCGTCGAGACGGACCTGTTTCCGACTGACAACTCACGTTATGATGTCATAACAGCCAATATGCCATACTCCGACCATCCCGCGCCAGACAAAACAGCCATATGTTTCTGGGATGAAGGTAATAAAACGCTCAAAGTATTTTTTAGAGACCTCAAACACCATCTTAAGCCAACCGGCAAGGTCTTTCTCTCATGGCCAAGTTTTGGTGATTCTAAGCTGCTTACAAGACTAGCAAAAGAACATCATTTACACATGCACCTCGTGAATTCTCGTACCAGCAAAAGCTCAGGATTTGAGTATTACGTATACGAAATCACGTTGTCCTAACTAAACTACAAAGATATATCAAGCGTAGCAGTTTAGTTTACCGTACCTGTTAGCGAGGTAGATGTCGCCGATGGACACCTGTCCAACGCTCCATTTTGCTGCCACGGAGCGTCAACTAACCGCATTAGTCCTTACCGTGTTTTTTTACTTCTCCGGCGCCTTGTTTATGATGTGTCAATAGAAGAAATAATAGACTTAACACCGTCCCACCTAGCAGCACTGCAACCTGCAGGTTGCTGAGCTGGTGCCATAAGCTTAACTGGTGAACTTGCCGTTGTGTGTTAGCTGGCAGTAATGGCACGACAAATAACGCAAACAGCAGCCCTGCGGCTAGAGCGGGCAAAAAGTTAGTAATTTTTTTTGTGCCACGCACGCTACCGCGTACAAACAGCATAGTCAGCAGGAATGGTGCTATCAAAAGCCCTAATTGTACCCACTGATCCGTTTTTAACATGCCTTGCGAGGCTGAAAGGCTAGTCGCTATCGTACCAACATCACCTGAAACATACGTGACGAGCACACTACCTACGCAGAGACTCATAAACGCAATCGCCCCATTCGCACGAAAAATCAGTACCACCAGAGCGGGTACAAACACAAGCGCAGCGAGAATGAGCGAAGCTGTCATACCCTCATAGTACCATAAGCATGATCCTCTAAAGCAGGACGGTGAGGTCTGGTCAAACAGGGAATCACCTGTAACCGTACTATAGATTCGTTACGCGCCAATTTTGTCTTTACGCGGTCGAGCTTTTGCGTTGTGTTCAACGTATTCGATAATTTTTGTTGCTACGTCTCGCTTCGTGATAAGTTCTGGTGTCTTTATACTAGCACTACTGTTAACTTCGAGCACTTTCGGACCATCGTTAGAGCGCATCATATCGACCCCGCAAATTGGTAGATTCATTGCCTTAGCGGCTCTGATAGCGGTCTTCTCTTCCTCGATTGACAACTTAACTGCTCTACCTACTCCGCCCTGGTGTGTATTACTACGAAAATCATCATCAAGACTCTGCCGCTGCACGCTGGCAACCACCCGACCTCCAACAATTAACGCCCGAATATCGGTACCAGCGCTTTCTGTCACAAACTCCTGCACGATAAAATTCACACCCTCAACATAGAATGCTTGCATCACAGCCTTAGCGGCCTTGCGCGTTTCGGCTAGCACTACACCATTTCCATGCGTTCCGCGAGCTACCTTGATAATCACTGGTGCGCCACCCGCCAGTTCTACCACCTCTTCTAGGTTAGCGGTTTCACGAGCGAACACTGTCTTTGGTATGCCCACATCCTGACGGGCCATAATTTGATACGAACGAAGTTTGTCACGGGAACGATTTATGGCCATGGAACTCGCAGTCGTAAATGCTCCCTGCATTTCGAACTGACGCACGACGGCCGTACCGTACTTGGTATAGCTCTGGGCGATACGTGGGATAATGGCATCGAAACGTGGCAATTCTTTACCCTTGTAATACACTACCGGCTTTCCTTTTTCCATGGTCATATAGCACATAGCGTAATTTATAACCTGCGTATCATGACCATGCTCGAGTGCGACCTCTTTAAGTCGCTTCGTAGTGTAATTGAGAGATCCTTTTGATAAGATTGCGATTTTCATAAATGCCTTTCCCCTATTTATTCAACTCTGCCTCAATGTACCTGGCGAACGCCCGCGTCTTATCTGGAACAAATGCACCTGATGTTATCTGTGGATTATCATTTACTTCAAAACAATACCATTTCTCCGTACCATTTTCTTTAACCATATCCACACCCGCTATACCCAAACCGAGTACTTTTGCCGCAGTAACACTACTAGCCTGGACATCGGTTGGTAAATCAGATATATCGGCTATACGAGCCGAGCCACCTTGTGACGTATTGTTTAAGTGCGTGCCATTGAATGAACGACTACGGTAAATAACGAGCGATATTCGACGGCCAAATACAAGTACCCGATAATCTCCATCATTGGCAATAAATTTTTGACCGATGAAAAACAGATTATCTGCTTTAGCCTTTTGCGCGATACGCTTAAACTCTGCCTCGTCGTGTATTAAATAATTATTATCTCCCTTATTAGCGTGTATCCCTTTGAGAACGAATGGTACACCCAAAAAATCAACAAATCGTCGGTAAGAAGCAGCGATTATACTTGGAGCGACGTAAAGTGAATCGGGTATAGATACGCCCGATTCAGCTAGAATTGCGTATTGATATAACTTGCTCGAATACGGATAATACCTGCTGAATTCATCATCAACTATCTTTACACCACGATGTTTCAGATATCGCGCCATCGCTGCCGAGATATCGCGCGTTTTTGCAGCCTTAAAATGCACTAAATCATAATCTCTAATATCTTCACCTGTCGACAACAACACTACACGCGGTCCCTTTGCGTCAAAACTGAAGCACACATCATCATATGTAGCATGAGTAATCTCAAGATCGTTCACCACATTGGCCACGTCCGTTACAAACTTACTCACCGACGGAACAATGCTATTACTCATCAGTAACATACGTCGCGGTTTAGTATTTGCCGGTTTTGCAGATACATCAACTAAAAACTTACCATGTAACGTACGCCGACCGATTAGTATCGGCTGGCTATTGTTTTCCCGATTGGCAAGTGTAAATCGAACCCTGATGACACGACCAGACAACCGGATATACAAAGAAACCTTGTAACGGGATTCAACATGCCCAAACGAATTTTTAATAGAAATAACGCTAAACCTATCGGCTGACAATACTTCACCCGTATAAAACGGGGAGGCTTTGTCGAACAAAGTAAAGTGCAACGAACCATTTTCTTCATGGATATTACTGGCCCAGATGGCTGAACTATCGGCACCAGTGTCTATCTTGGCCGGTACGCCGACTATCCCTAATGTAGGGAAATCGATTAGCTCTTTTGAGCCAATGACGCCGATGCCCTTACTATTTACGGTCATAAACATACTCTGACATTAATACTAATCTTTTCTATGTGGTTTTGTTATAATAACACCTTTTATTATTTTTTGCAATGTTTTTATGCATTATAAACCCTTTCAATAATATCTCCGGCGAGCGTCTTACTCAACTTCCAATATACCCATGTCTAACACTTCATGGAACGTTACCTAATCCAGAATGACATGGGCTTAGGAAAATAAGTGAAATACCGTTAGTGCTGTGCACGAGCAACATACACATATGAAAAATACAGCACAGCAGCAATAATGAGCACAAGGCAGATAAGCATCGGTATAAAGCCCTGCTGGTTGTATCGAAGTTTACGCATCTACCCGAATAATACCGCTTTTATGTAGGTTTGTTAAGGAAAGGGGCCGCCAGCTACGCCCATAAACCCAATGCACGACTCAACAAGTTGCATAGCTAACAGCTCTAAAATAAACCGTGTCTCTTACTACTTGCCTTAAACTGTTCCAGAAGTTCCTTTTGCTGCTTGGTAAGCTTAGTAGGCGTATCAACCACAATCGTAACGATATGTGGGCCGCGTGATTCACCACGCATGTGAGGCACACCGTGGCCGCTCAGCTTGAAGTCCGTACCACTTTGGGTACCGGCGGGTACTTTCATACGTACTTTGCCATCCACCGTTTCAACGTCGATTTCAGCACCCAAAGCAGCCTCAGCCATGTCCACATGTTCTTCGCTAAGGATCAGGTCACCTTCACGTGTGAACTGTCTGTGTGCCTTAACCCGTATATGCACATATAAATCACCCTTAGGCCCGTTAGCTACAGCCTCGCCATGCTCTCGCAGGCGTATAGTGGCCCCATCGTCTATACCGGCAGGAATCTTGAGCCCTACCTTTTGCGTACGCCGCTCAGTGCCTCTCCCATGACAGACCGTACAGACCTTTTCCGGGATCTTGCCGCTGCCCTTGCATGTCGGGCAAACCACTGCCTGTTGGATATTACCGAAAATAGTACGCGTAGCCGTTACAACTTGGCCCTTGCCACCGCAAGTACTACACGTTTTTAGGATATACCCAGGCTCAGCCGTACTGCCTTTACAATGGCTACACGTATCGTCAATATGCAATCTTAGCTCAGCTTCAGTACCAAACACCGCTTCCTCAAAGCTGACTTCTACGCGTGCCTCTACATCCTTGCCGCGCGTCTGCTGTCGCTGTGCGCCGCTTGATCCGGCGCCACCGCCAAAGAAACTACTGAATATATCTCCAAGACCTAGGTCGCCGAAATCAAAGTTCACATTCTGGGCGCCACCGCCAAAACCGCCGAACCCTTCAAACGGATTACCGCCACCGCCATTGCCCCCTACGCCTGCGTGACCAAACTGGTCATACCGTTGGCGTTTACTAGGATCCTTAAGTACATCGTAGGCCTCATTCACCTCTTTGAACTTCGCCTCGTCGCCAGTTTCTTTGTCAGGGTGTAGCTCTACCGCCTTCCGTCGGAAGGCTTTCTTAATCTCATCAGCACTGGCATTTTTCCCAACACCTAGTACTTCATAGTAATCACGTTTGGTGGCCATATCTGTCAATTCTACACCTCTTCGGTGTTTCTCCTAAACCTGCCGGCGTGGGCTGATCGTGACTACAACGTTTCTGTAATAACATTGCAGGCATAACACCCATCCACGGCATTCTTTTCTGCGGTGTTACAAAGAAGGGTCCGCCTTCATTACTTGTCATTCTTCTTATCGTCAACAACCTCACCCTCTATCGGGCCATCACCACCTTTGTCGTCGTTTTTACTGTCAGTGCCTGCATCATTAGCTTGCGTTTCTTCTGTAGAAGCACTCTCATACATTTTGGCACCAATGGGCATAAGCACTTCGTTTAGTTTCTTGGCGGCGTTCTCCAACGTTTCTTTGTTCGCTTTGTCGTCGGTCACAGTTTTTTTAGCTTCCTCAACTGCTTCGTCAATCTTCTTCACGTCATCTTCAGCCAGCTTTTCTTTGTGATCGCTCTTCATTTTCTCAGCCTGGTAGATGGCACTATCAAGCTGGTTTCGGGCTTCGACAGCTTCTTTACGACGCTTATCTTCTTCAGCATGAGCTTCAGCCTCTTTTGCCATCTTCTCAACCTCATCTTTGTCGAGGCTGCCAGACCCTTGGATGGTAATGTTCTGTTCTTTACCGCTCCCCTTATCTTTTGCGGTTACGTTCAAGATACCGTTGGCGTCAATGTTAAATGTAACTTCAATTTGTGGTACACCGCGGGGCGCGGCTGGAATACCATCAAGAATGAAGCGGCCTAGGCTCTTGTTGCCTTCAGCCATTTCGCGCTCACCCTGCAACACATGAACTTCTACTTGCGGCTGGTTGTCAGCGGCAGTGCTAAACACCTCACTTTTACTTGTTGGGATGGTAGTGTTACGATCGATGAGCTTTGTCATAACGCCACCCATGGTTTCAATACCGAGACTCAAGGGAGTTACGTCCAATAGAAGCACATCTTTAACATCACCCTGCAGCACTCCACCCTGGATAGCTGCACCCACTGCCACGACTTCATCCGGGTTAACGCCCTTCATCGGGTCCTTGCCAAATATCGCCTTAACCTTTTCCTGCACGGCTGGCATGCGGGTCATACCACCAACCAATACAACCGCGTCAATATCTCCAGCACTGAGCCCAGCATCTTTCAAAGCCTTTTCGCATGGATCGGCAGTCTTATTAATAAGATCAGCGACCAACTGTTCGAGCTTGGAGCGTGTGAGCTTGTGCTCGAAGTGCTTTGGTCCTTCGGCGTCAGCCGTCAAGAATGGCAGGTTGATGTCAACTTCTTGAGCAGTACTCAGCTCAATTTTAGCCTTCTCGGCTTCGTCACGTAAGCGTTGCATGGCTGCCTTATCGCTGGATAAGTCAATACCACTCTCTTTCTTAAATTCATCAGCGAAGTAATTTACTAGTACACGGTCAAAGTCAGCACCACCCAAGTGCGTATCACCGTTCGTACTCTTCACTTCGAAAACGCCATCACCAAGCTCCAAGATAGACACATCAAACGTACCGCCACCCAGATCATATACTGCAATCTTTTCGTCAGACTTAGCCTTGTCAAGTCCATATGCGAGGGCTGCGGCAGTTGGCTCATTTATAATCCGCTTCACCTCGAGACCAGCGATTTTACCCGCGTCTTTAGTAGCATGGCGTTGACTATCATCAAAATACGCCGGCACGGTAATGACCGCTTCGGTTACTGGCTCGCCTAGAAATGCTTCAGCATCGGCCTTTAGCTTGCTTAGGACCATAGCACTAATTTCTTCAGGACTATATTCTTTATCGCCCATTTTTACCTTAACGGCACCGTTCCCCTTGACGATTTCGTACCCCATGAGCTTAAGATCACGCTGGACTTCAGTATCGCCAAACTTACGGCCAATAAGTCGCTTCACTTCATAAATAGTGTTCTTAGAATTAGTAACTTGCTGGCGACGTGCCACTTGGCCCACTAGACGCTCGCCATTCTTATTAATAGCGACTACACTCGGCGTTGTGCGATTGCCTTCGCTGTTAGCAATAATTTCAGGTTTGCCGCTTTGCATAACGGCCATTGCTGAGTTAGTCGTACCTAAGTCGATGCCAATAATTTTACCCATGATAGATAATTTCCCTTCTTTTTAGCAGGTAACTCTTTGGAGTGCTAATACAATTGTAGCATAAAAAATTAGCACTCACATGTCAAGAGTGCTAACAATGTATTTTCAGCCCACCTCAGGGGGCACCTATAATTACACAGGGGGTCAGGCCATTTTTACTCGGACCATGGCATGGCGGATCACTTCATCATCCAGTCTATACCCAGCTTGAAGCTCTTCACTCACTACCTCAGTGGTGCCGTCACCATCTTCCATACTAACCGCTTCGTGGAGACGTGGATCGAACACAGCACCTACTGTAGCAACGCGCTCTACGCCAAGATCGGTCAATGTTTTCTCAAACTGTTTGACAATACCCTGCACTCCTTTTACGAAATCGTCGTATTGACGAGATTCAGTGTGCTGCGCCGTGTTGTCGGCGTCTTTTGTTTGATTTACGGCAGCAGGCGCGTGTTTTAACGACCGCTCAAAGTTATCGATAACCGGCAACAAATCATGAATAACATGTGCCTTGACTGTGGTTTTCAGACTAGCCATTTGTTCATCATGACGACGGCGTAGATTTGTTGCGTCTGCCCGTTCTCGCTGCAACGCTTCGGTTAGTTCGACGACTTGCGTCTGAAGTAGCTCAATCTGCTCCTGTAGCTTCTCATCCTTCTTCGGTTTACTTTCTTCACTCTGTTTTTTAGTCATACAGTACTTCCTCTAATGTTTTTCCCGTGTGTGCGACCAGCGACATGACATCGCGATAACTCTGGCGCGTCGGCCCAAGCGTGCCAATATAACTATGGTCGCTGAATGGGCTGCTAAACCTACTAATAACTAAGCTCACCCCCGCACTACGCCCAATAGGGTTCTCAGAACCGATGAATACGCTAAGCGGTTCATTCGGCGCAGCCTCACGTAACCATGGTTCAAGATTATCGAGCAGGCGTGCAACCTGCTGTACCTGGTTTCCGCCGATAAATTCCGGCTGGCCAAACAAGTTAGAAAGGCCGCTCATGTACAGCTGATTACCGATAGTTGCCAACCCAAGATTGTGCGTCAGCTCCACGAGTGTGTCAACTGCATTACGAATAGTCCGCTCGGGCAGCCCAGCGTGCTGCATACGCGCAGTCAACGCGCGTTCAGCGCGTTTTTCAGGCTGAGCTGATTCAGCTTTCATCGTGAGGTTATTCACATAAAACCGATACCCGTGATCCGTAGGTATACGCCCTGCACTGGTATGCGGTTGGGCTATATACCCAAGACGCTCTAACTCAGCCATCTCAGCACGAATAGTCGCACTCGAAACATCAAAGACCTTTGCAAGGAGACTACTCCCCACAGGGACGGCCACTTCAGCGTATTGCTCTACTATAGCGCACAGGATTTGCTTTTGACGCTCTGTCATGTCATAAAGTATACGCTTTTAGCACTCAAAACTCAAGACTGCCAATAGCCAAACATCGTTCCTCGCTTCCCCCATCTGTGGCCATAGCCATTAGAATAAACGATGCTGATCTTGAGCTATGACAATATCTTTAAGCTACGCGACATGCGCGTTTGCGTTACTGCCCGTCTCAAGACGCACGAGCTTATCCTTAACTTCAACTAGTATCTCTTCGGCAACTTGGCGGGAATAACTGTTTTTAGCGGGTGGATAAGTACCCGCCACGACTGCTTTTATATCTTCTGCGGCTTCATCTATAGAATCATTTAGTACAATGTGGAAATAGGGACGTTCTAGCATGTTTTCTATGACCTTCTTGGCCGTACGCATGCGATTAGCGTATTCTCCCATCGTCACAGCCTCACGCTTATCAAGCCGACGTTGCCATTCATCGAAACTCGGCGGCAATAGGCCAATAATATACGCATGTGGATTAGCACGAGCTATGTTATTCACGCCACCATACTCAGCCTCGTCTATAGCAATCCTCCCAGATTGTAACGCCTTTTCAAGTTCACGCAGGCTCACTCCAGAAACCTGCTGGTCATGTATGAGTTCTGCTTCCAGATAGTTTCCCGCTCGCACATCAGCCAGTATCTCTTCTTCAGTGCGAAACCAATACTGAACACCGTCCTCTTCTAGTTTACCGTCGCGGACTTTTGGCGGCCGAGTAGTATCGGAGACTATGAAATAATAGTTGTCCCGTTCTACCAGCCGGTACATAACAGTGTTACGGCCGCCACCCGTAACGCCGCTGAGAACCACAAAGTTTAGTTTTTGAAAAAGTTGTTGTGCCGCTTCATTGGGATGATATTTTGCTAACAGCTTACGGAACTCTTCTTTATGCTTAAGAGAAGGAGCTTTTTCCATTTGCGAAATATAACAGATATAGCTACACGATGCAATGGTATACTGTTGACATGAACAAAGCACCTGACTTTTCTCTCACTAACCAAGACGGAGAGACATGCACACTCGCAGATTATACAGGCAAGTGGCTGGTACTATATTTCTACCCCAAAGATAACACTCCCGGTTGCACGCGCGAAGCTTGCAACTTTCGAGATGCGCGTGAGCTGATTGCTACGCTTGGTAACGCTGTTGTGGTAGGCGTGAGCCAGGACAGCGTAGCGAGCCATAAAAAGTTCGCAGAGAAGCATCATTTAGAATTCGCATTACTCAGTGATCCCAACCATATAACAGCTGAAGCCTATGGCAGCTGGAAGCCTAAAAAGATGATGGGGCGCGAATTTCTTGGCATGCACCGTGATACGTTCATCATTACTCCTGATGGCAAAATAGCGAAAGAATATCGTGGCGTTAATCCGCAAACACATGCCGCTCAAATCATAACCGATCTGAAGGCGATACAAAGAGACTATTAAGCGGCCACGCGTGAACTGACCGTCTCACAGTTATACTGTGAGAGACTTTGAGGAAGAAGCAGTTTTCTGGCGTCTAGTCTCTTTTGAGCATTACCGTAAACGCCTCAGCTGGTATATCTACCTTGCCAAATCGCTTCATGCGTTTTTTGCCCTTTGCCTGCTTGGCTAGCACCTTCTTTTTACGCGAGACGTCACCGCCATACAAACCAACCGTTACATCTTTGCGGTACGCACTTATGTCTTCACGAGCGATGAATTTACCACCGATTGCTGCCTGGAGTGCTACCTGGAAATTCTGTCGTGGGATTACCTCTTTTAGTTTTTCGACTGTTTGGCGGCCTAAACGTTGAGACTCACTACGGTGAACCATGACACTCAATGCGCCTACCATTTCGCCGCTTACATAGAAGTCAAGGCGTACAAGGTCTTCTGAGCGATAATCATCAAGCTCGTAATTAAAGCTGCCGTATCCGCTCGTGATGCTCTTGAGTTGATCGTAGAAATCTGTCAGGAGGTTGGCTAACGGCGCTTCAAAGCCCACAATTGCACGGTCTTCAACATAGCCGATGTTCCTCTGCAAGCCACGTTTAGTGCTTATAAGCTGGATGACCGGACCTACAAAGTTTTTTGGTACAATTATCTCGCCTTTGATCCACGGTTCGCGAATTTCACTAATCTGCGCAGGGTCAGGCAAATCGCTGGCAGATTTAATGTCGATTTCTTCCCCGTTAGTCAGAATGACTTGGTAGTCAGTAGATGGGTTGGTGACGACTAAATCAAGGTTATATTCACGCTCTAGGCGCTCCCGCACAATATCCATATGGAGCAATCCGAGAAACCCTACACGTACGCCAAACCCAAGTACCGGCGAATTCTCGGGCGTGAACTGCAGTGCACTGTCGCTTAGCGACAGCTTTTCTATGGCATCCTTAAGCTCCTGGTAATACTCATTACTCTCGGGGAAAAAGCCGGCATACACAAACGGCTGCACATCTTTATACCCTGGCAATGGCACGGTTGCAGGATTCGCTGCAAGCGTCACGGTGTCTCCTACCTTGGCGTCACGCGTGGTTTTCAAGTTAGTCACTACGTAGCCGATCTCACCAGTCTCTAAGCTTGCGCCAGGCGTCATGTCAGGCTTTAGTGCGCCAACCTCCAGTGCCAAGCCGGTAGCACCCGTATTAAGCATCCGTATCTGTGCGCCCTTACCGATGCATCCCTCAAATACACGCACATACAAGATTACTCCGCGGTAATCATCGTAATAGCTGTCGAATATTAGGGCTCGTGTACTCGAAGATCCAACTTCTACCAATTGCTTTCTGGGCTCATTAGGGGATGCACCTTTACCTACCTGAGGAGGTGGGGGGACATCTGTAACGATACGATCTAGCACTGCCTCGACACCACTACCCGTTTTGGCAGAAATTTGTAGGATATCCGTAAACTTACAGCCGAGCAGGCTCACAATTTCCGCACCCACACGTTCAACGTCCGCCGCTGGGAGATCAACCTTGTTTAGTATTGGTATAATCTGCAAATCCGCAGCCATCGCAAGATACACATTAGCCAAGGTTTGAGCCTGGACGCCCTGAGAAGCGTCAACTACCAGCAAAGCTCCCTCGCAGGCTTGCAAGCTTCGCGACACTTCGTAGCTAAAATCAACATGCCCGGGAGTGTCTATGAGGTTTAGCTCATACGCCTCAGAACCTTGCCGGCCGCCAGGCTGTGTTGCTGGATTACTTCGGTTTGGCCGGTAGACCATACGAACTGGCGCGAGTTTAATCGTAATACCCTTCTCACGCTCCAGATCCATTTTATCGAGCAACTGCGCCTTCATATTACGCTTTTCTACGGTGCCCGTTAGCTCTAAGAGCCGGTCAGCTAATGTGCTTTTGCCGTGATCAATATGCGCAATTATACAGAAATTTCTAATATGATTCTGGTCCATTAGACATACATTATAGTTTGTACCCCTGTTATTTCAAAATACGGCACACTATATATTACATCATGTCCGCGGCAGGACGTCTCGAAACTATTTGTTTCTTTTGGTAAATGTATAATGACGCTGGATGTATAACAGTTGGCTAATAGCATCCTGGATCTGATACTGCTCGACACAGGTTGCCGGCACCGCACAGGCAACCTGTTCAAGTGTCGCAGCAAGCATCTCACAATATTCTCCAGAAGCAATGAGTGCTTCTACACGAAGATTATCTGGACTCGGTAAGTCATGAAGCCAAAGATCACTAGTAGCTCCATCAGTAACTACTTCATCGGATTTGTGCAATATATATGTCGTGCTCATAGTGCCTCCATAATACTTATATAGTCATCTGCCGTAACAACCAGATGATCGAGTAGTTCAATGCCTAAAATTTTACCAGCCGCCACAAGTTGTCGGGTGACCTCTGTATCTGCCAAGCTCGGTTCAAGCGAACCTGACGGGTGATTGTGAGCAATAATAACGGCCACCGCACCATGGGAAAGCGCCGGCTGGAATACTTCACGCGGGTGTATGACATTAGATGTTAGGCTGCCGATCGATATAACTTCATCGTGCACCACCTGATAGCGGCTCCCTAAATATAGACCTCGGAGCTGTTCTTTAGAGTGTCTGCCCATATCCCTGAAATAGTGGTAGGCTTGCTCGGCGGTTCGAACCTGAAGCGGCTCACCGCTCCGACCAGTCGCATATGCTCGGCGGCCAAGCTCCAACGCTGCTGCAAGCTGGCATGCTTTTGTGACGGGTATATCAAGTACTTCGGCAATGTACGCTGGTTTCGCTTCGTGTACTATGGCCCGCTCACCATATTCCTGTACCGTTCGCCTTGCCATCGCAAGCACATCTTCATTTTTGGTACCCACACCCCATAATGCGGCTAATAGCTCGGCCTGCGTCAGGTTCCTAGCGCCCGCAGCCAGCATTTTCTCACGCGGCTTCTCTTGGTTTGGTAGATCTTTAACACGGAGTACATATTGCTTAGGTTTTTCATCGAGAAGTACATCACTATCTTGCAAGTCATACAGCATACCACCATCCTCCTATGCCTTCTCATAATATAACCAAAGCTTTTTCAAATCCACAGTTATCTATACAACGCTTTATGACAAAAGTTAAGACAGAACTGGGCGATTAATACTCGACCTTTATGGGCCGCAGTGTAAAGCGACGTAGCCAACCCCATATCGGGCGAGCCTCTTCCAGCCCAAATAGACCGGATATAGCTAGATGCGTAACCATGACTATCACTGTCAGGATAATAAACTTACTGCCTACGGTCATAAACCCACGATCATCGGCCCTCAACGGTATGAAGCCGACCGTAATATATCCAGCAACAAGACTAAAGCCAGTCACAGAAATAGTGCGGAACACGCCGCTCCAAAACTCAGCATCGAATAGCTTGCGATCGCGCATAACCATAATGCTGCCCAGAATCGATATCTCCACTGCTGCTACAATCGATTGTGCAATTGCCAGTCCCGATAAGCCGTACCCGCCCGGTTCAGTCAGTACATTAGCCAATACGATATTAAGTGTAATGGTAAATATTGAGACGTACAGTGGCGTCTTCGTGTCTTTCTGTGCATAAAACCAGCGCGATACAATTGCATATATTGAGCGAAACAAGATTGCTATTGTCAAAAATCCGAACAAATAGGCAATAGCCGTACTGTTCTTAGAAAAAATGAGGTGAGCAAGATAGCCTCTGCCAAAGAAAGAAACTACCACTACCGGCATTGCAACCCATATAATTAGTCTGAGAAATCGCAGGAAATCTCGCCGGAAAAGATCAGGACGCCCGTGGCTAAGCCGGCTATTAAGGCGCGGAAACACTGCCGTAGAAATGGCGGTTCCGATCAGAAGTATCGGCGCTAATTGTAATGTAAATGCGTTACTATAGTATGAGATAGACCCAGTCGGAAACCGATTGGCGAATCGGATTTCAACGATTGATTCTATTTGATCCATACCCTGATCGACCGACCGCGGTGGCAGGTTACGTAGCACTTGTCGAAAATCTTTGCTGTGCCACATGATGTGCGGCGTCCACCTAAATCCAGTCCCAAACGTCCCGACCACCACTACTACCAGCTGTAAGATAGCCCCGATTAGCGCGCCAATACCAAGGCCCGTGATACCCATATGCCCCGGGCCTCCTGTGTGTCCACCAACGGTCGAAAAAATCAGGGCGGCAGCCACAATACTACCGTTATACAGCAATGGCGCGGTCGCATAGAAAAAAAAGCGCCCCAGGGCTTGTTGCGTAGCTGTTAAAATGCCCGAAACTGTAAACAATAAAGGGTTCAGACACAGAAAACGCATAATTACAACTGAATCATGTAGTTGGGCTGTGTGTACACGTACCACATCACGCATGATCGGCTCAGCAAATACAAAGATGATCACTGCTACTACTGCCATAACAATCATTAGCAGATTGAGCAAGCTGGATACCAGTTTCCACATACCCTTACGATCACCACGGGCTAAATGGTCAGCCAACACTGGCATAAAGGCCACCCCAAGCGCGCCAGCTGATATCGTAAAGAAAAAGAAATCCGGGATAGTAAAGGCAGCAAAGTAACTGTCTGTACTGTGTGGCCCTACGGCCAAAAAGTTAGCATTCACCAATTTTGTACGCCAGAAACCCAACAACTGCGCTAGTAATGAGCTACCAACTAGTAACAACGCCACATTACCAAGTGACACACGCTTGCCGGTGCGCGGCATGGCAAACTTTTTCATTTAATCACGGCCCCGCGCGCTGTCGCACAAGTTAACATACCTAAAAACAGTTGAGAGACATGGAGCATTATTACATTCATAGAGCTGTACCTAGTATAGCCTGCTTACCCTTAGGAAAACAGGCTCTTGACCAGACTTTTGCTATTTTAAATCAATGACGCCTTCTTCTATGGCCTGGCCCACCTTAATGGCCGTATCGCCGTCGCCGTGTTGCTCAGACGGTTTTCTCTTGCGCCTCCGACTGCGCTTGCGCTTTGGCTTAGGTGATTCGGTAGTTGCAGGCGCGACTTGGCTCAGCACAGCTTGGGATAATATAGCAGCAGACGACGGTTGTATTGGCACCTTACGCTCGACCGGCTGTTGTGGTGGTTGGGTTACCGCCTTAGACGGACTAAGCGACTTGGCGTTCTGTCGCGCGACATGTCTTTCCTGGGCGCGCTTATTGCCAGGATCCTCACCTAGAATAGTAGCGTAGCGTTCGGCAACGTAGTGCTCTGTATATTCACGACTCTGCGCATATTGCGAACGTGAATGGGCTATAATTTGCGAACTGTAGTCAGGCCCAAATGGGGGCAGGTTAAGGCTTATAGCTGAAAATGCCGGCACTTTTTCGCCACCTATCGTCATACTAATAGCAAAGTGGCGGTTGTGCATATGCACTAAATCGTAGTCAGTAAATTTTGGCTCAAAATACTTAAGCATCGTACGAGCGTCATCGGCACTCGTACGAAACGAGATAATCGACCCAACGTTACCGAATACCGCATCTTTTACTTCGGGCATCATCTGCGCGGTATATTGGTTAGCCACGGTCAGGCTTAGGCCATATTTACGAGCTTCACTTAAAATAGTTGCGAAACTATCAGTTGCAAAATTCTGGAACTCGTCAACATATAGATAGAATGGCGTCCGCTGTTCGCCCGCGATATCGGCACGGCTCATAGCAGCCATCTGCACCTTGGTAACTAGCAGTGCGCCTAGCAGCGCAGCATTGTCTTCACCGACCAGTCCACGACTAAGATTAACGACGAGGATCTTACGCTCATCCATAATCCGTCGTACATTAAAACTACTCTTTGGCTGACCAATAATATTGCGCAGTAATGGATTGGCAGTAAAAGCGCCTACCTTGTTCAGAATTGGCGCTACAGCTTCAGTCATAAACTTATCGTTCCAGCTTGCGAACTCAACAGTCCAAAAATTACGAACCACTGGATCGACCACGTGCTTCAATACTTCTGACCGAAACTTCTTTTCAGTCAGAACCCGGGTAATATCCAGCATGGTGGCGTCAGGGTAGTCTAATAACGCTAAAATCGTATACCGTAGGATATACTCTAACCTTGGTCCCCAACTGTTTTCAAACATGCGTTTTATGACACCGATAAGTTCAGAGCAAGTGTGCGTCTTCAATTTAGGGTCGTAGACCTCAAGCGGGTTAAACCCCATCGGGAAATCAGTATCCGCCGGATTAAAATAGACTACGTCGGCTGCACGTTCGGCGGGTATCCGTTTCAACACAGACTGTGCGTAGTCCCCATGCGGATCTATCACCGCAAAACCGTACGGGCTGTAAATATCGGAAACTGTTAGCAACTCAAGCATACCTGACTTACCAGTACCAGTTTGCCCAATAATATACAGGTGCCGGCCCCGATCAACGCGTGGCATACCGAACATCGTATTGTGCCCACGAAAGTTAGTAGCAGCTACCGGGCTAAGTTCAGCCTGAGTTTGAGGCATGACAACGGGTAAGTTAGCTGGTGGCTCGGCTGTTTGGCTGGTTGCCCACAGTATAAACGGCGTTTCCACGTTGGTGTGCGGTAAGTGGTATAGTGTCGCTATTTCTTCAATATTGCACATAAATCCCGCCTTGTTAAAGGCTCTCGAGCGGTAGTGTGCAATTAAGAGCCGATCATTGGTGATCCGTTTCGCTTTGAAACCGTTTAAATAGGTGCTATTAAACTGCTTATAGCTCGCTACGATAGATTGCATTTGCAACTGTGCCTGTTGCACATTAGCATTGCCTCGGTAAACGATACGTAATTGCGTCTCGAATGCCAGTTTTTGTGTTTTCTCCTCAGCCGCACTTGCACGCGTAGACTCGTAGTCGCTAAGCTTTACCCCCTCTGTCTTTACCTCTGGAGGTTTCCATAGCGCACTCATTAGTCCGACCGTTTTGGGTCCTCCACCACCTTTGATGCCCGCTACATAGCGCTCACTACGTCTGTGCCAATTTCCGGGTGCCGGCTTAATGAGTAGCTGCAGCCATGCCTCTTCGTCCTCGTTAATTTTGGCGAGCGTAGCCGTGATAGCGGCCAACGGGTCAACTTCAAAGCTCTGAAACGTTTTTATAGGCAGGGCATTGTTACCAACAAATTGTAACTCGGTCACAAGCTGTGTCGGGTAATGATCCGTTTCGCGATACATTGCATAGTCTTCTACCTCACTGATGTGCACCGAGGGATACTGCGCATAAATCTGCTCCTCGACGTAACTCTTCAGATAATTTGGGACCCATACATAAAAACCTATACGTTTGGCGCGCACCGCTATTTCAAAACTCAGCCGTTCGCGCTTAGCACTTCTGAGCAAACCAGGCATAGGAATGGTGAGCAAACCGTGTAAACTGGCAAACATCTGCTCGGCGGCCAGTTCTTTTTTTTCGTTGGTACGGGGTACTTGCAACAAGAGCACTACTCCGTTATCGTCATATGCTGTACGTTTAGAATCGTTGATAGGCTGCTCCATAGGTAAAGGCGCTCCTTAAAGCGGTCATCCTTATTTTCTCATGCTTACCTATGCAAATACAGCGAATTACCTAGCAAAATACAGAACTATACTATGTCCTAAATAATAGACGGCCCGTCTTCTCTGCGCCTAGGCATCATCAGAATACGGGCGCGACACCATGTAGAACAAACCAGCACCTAGAAAAGCTAATGGACTAACAGTATTCTCGAATGCAGAAGATGCAGCATTTCTGAATTGCATGCCAGAAAGACTGCCGTTAGTATAATGCCGCCTCTTTAGGCATACGAGACCCAGCAAATATTTCGCTAACCTCGTCGGCATCAACGGTTTCTTTCTCAAGTAGTTTGTCCTTGAGTGCTTCCATGTACTTAAGATTGTGTTTAATGACTAAACGGGCACGAGATGCAGCCTCCGTAATCAGCGCCTCAACTTCTTGATCAATAAGCTTCGCAGTATCGTCACTGTATTCACGTTCATGCACCATGCGTTCTATCATCATGCCTTCTTCCACATGGAAAACCTGGTCTCGTAATTTACCGCTTCCCATGCCCTGTTTAACTATCATGTCACGAGCAAGCTCGGCAGCTTGCTGCAAGTCACTACCAGCGCCAGTTGTGACCTTATCGTGGCCATACAAGACTTCTTCAGCGACACGGCCACCAAGTGCTCGTGCCAAAATATCCTTATATTCAACAATGCTGTGGTAACTCTTATCGGTTGGAGGGATAGACCAGGTAACTCCACCAGTGCCACCGCGCGGGATAATTGTCACCTTATGAATAGGGTCGCTGTCAGGCAGCACATGGCCGACTAGTGCATGCCCAGCCTCGTGATATGCAGTCAGCTCCTTTTCTTTGTCATTCATCACCTTACTCTTACGCTCAGGGCCAATAGCAACTCGTTCAAAGGCCTCAGTGACATCAGACTGAGAAATCTGCGTATGGTTATTACGCGCAGCAATGATAGCAGCTTCATTGGTTATATTTGCTAAATCTGCGCCCGAAGAACCGGCAGTTTTGGCCGCCAATGCATCTAGGTCTACACCTTTCGCGAGCGGCTTATCGGTAAAGTGTACCTTAAGAATAGCCTCACGATCAGCACGTTCCGGCAAGGCGATACTCACCCGACGGTCAAAACGACCAGGTCGAAGTAAGGCAGGATCAAGCACGTCGGCACGGTTCGTTGCAGCCAGTACAATTACATTTTGTCCCTGTTCAAACCCGTCCATCTCTACCAAAATCTGGTTAAGCGTCTGCTCACGCTCGTCATGGCCTCCGCCCATACCACTACCGCGGCGACGTCCTACAGCATCGATTTCATCGATAAAAATTATACATGGGGCGTTCTTCTTTGCTTTTGCAAACAGATCTCGAACTCGACTAGCACCTACACCAACAAACATTTCTACAAATTCTGAACCGGAGATGCTAAAGAATGGCACGCCCGCTTCCCCGGCGACCGCCCGTGCCAGCATAGTTTTGCCCGTACCCGGTGGCCCAATTAGTAGCACGCCTTTAGGTATACGGGCCCCCAAACTGGCAAACTTTTTGGGAAACTTCAAAAACTCAACAACCTCTTGCAGATCTTGCTTAGCCTCTGCTTGTCCGGCTACATTCTTAAAGCTAACCTTGTCCTTCTCGTTGCCGTATAGACGCGCCCGGCTCTTCCCAAAACTAAGTGCCTGGTTACCTTGACCTTGTGCGCTTCTAAGTGCAAAGTATAGCAAACCACCAATTAGCACTACCGGAATAAGGTTAATCGCCAAGCTACTTACAATTTGCCCAGTACTGCTCGGCGGTTTTATGCTAACTTCTACTTTGTTGTAGTTTACGCCTTCTTGCTTTAGTGTCGTATTACTCTCTTTGTATGATTTGAGAGTTGCTTTACTCTGCCCCTTTTGCGTGATATCCAGTTCGTCACCATTAACGACTATCTTTTTATACTGACCATCGTTGGCCTGGTGAATAACCTGGGTCAATGGTATTTCTTTGAGCGTGCTCGGTTGTCGATACGCAGCATAACTTATAAGTACGACAAGTACGACAAGGGCCACAAAGCCAAAGTTCTTAAATCCGCGGCCTCCAGGTTGCCGCTTTGCATTCGGTCGTAGGGGTTTTTTATCCATGTTTTACTAGTATACATCTTTCTGTAACGGTTGCCTAGCGCTCTTGCTACAAGAGTGCCAAACTACCCAAAATACCACAGGTAACAGGCAGGATTCATATTAGCCCCATCTAGATTTAGCGCGTAACTCCAGTAGCTCTTTATGTACGCACAGCCAGTAGTCTCCAGTAGCATCAGTTTTGCTGCCACTACGCCCAATCTTAGCTGCTGTGACTAAGCGCTCCAAAAGCTGCCGGGACAGTTCTACATCAGTGTTAGCACGCAGCCATGCTGCCATAATCTCCCGCGCAACGGCATGGGGTAGCATGATAAAACTATGTCGATTGAGTATCTTTGTACCCGGTTGTGCATGTAGGTAATCATTAGTCAGCTGAGTAATTTCTATATCAAGATGCTGAGACTTAGAGCTTATCTCCAATAATGCTTCCCTGTCGGTATTAACGAAACGAGGCAATACATTTTTACGAATATAGTTACGCGCATACCGTTGATCCATATTCGTACTGTCTTCGCGCCACTGTAGGCCTTCTCTTTTAGCGTAACGTAGCAATTCTTTTTTAGCGATATGTAGCAACGGTCGCCGGACTGTAGCAGTGCTTTTAAGTGAGCTCAACCCCCGCCTGCCCGTGCCGCGCATAAGATTAAGGATAATAGTTTCTAATACGTCATCTTGGTGGTGTGCAGTTATAATGGCTACCGCCCCACTTTCTCGTCGCGCATAGTGTAAGAAGTCGTACCGAGCTTTGCGCGCAACGGCTTCGCTCGCTCTAGGTCCTAACTTGCCTTCGCTGTATACGAACGGTATGCGGTATCGTTCACTCAACGTCTGGACCAACTGCCGATCTTTGACAGAATCGGGACGAATACCATGGTCAAAATGTGCTACCACAAAACTATACGGTGACCAAGGGCCGCTAGGCTGAGACGTCTCCGTTCTCGACACTTGTGACTCGTCGCGCTGTTTTTGCGAAAGCGCATGTAACAGTGCAACGCTGTCTACACCGCCGCTCACTGCCAGCACATACTTCCCTGGCTGTAACTCGAAATCCATATATACCATAATTGTACCAATACAACCGAACTTGCGTATGTATCTGGCGATACCATTACATTTCACTAAGCCACGATGCATGTAAAAAAACATCCCCGTGGCAAGACCACGGGCTCTTCTAGCGCCAGCCCGAAAGGTAACGGCGACACGACAGACAACCGGTCATATGCACCTTACTCGGAAGAAATCGGTGTCTCCGGGTAGCCTACGCATAAGAAAACTGCTACAGTTTAAGCGGCAGACAACATAAAAATATGGAAAAAGACACAATACTATTGCTATCGGGTTTTATTGTAGGATCCATGAATGCTATTGCCGGAGGCGGTATGCTTGTGGGGCTTCCTATACTCGTCGCCTTAGGTGTTCCACCAATCGTCGCCAACGCCACATCGTATACCGTAACGTTACCTGGACAACTTGCTGCCGCATACGGATATCGTAGATACATCCACCAAATACCCAAACGCTACGCGCTTCTCCTTATACCCGTTATCTTGGGCGCGGCAATGGGTGCGTTTATGTTGCGGCATACGGCAGCTAAAGATTTTGCCAGTCTTATACCATTACTTGTATTATTGGGTGTCTTGCTCTTCACTATCCAGCCGGTGTTGCACGCTCGCCTGCACAGCCATCTGAAAGAGCAGCCTCGAACCTGGCTATCACTCGCCGCCATTGGCGCAGCTATAGTGCCTATTACTTTCTATGGAGGTTACTTCGGTGCTGGCTACGGATTCATCATGCTGGCCTTTCTGGGACTTACGAACTTACCTGGCGTACACCTTATGAACAGTATGAAAGGTATCTCGGCCATATTCGTAGCCGCTACCTCTATTGCGTGCCTTAGTGGCGCACACCTAATCGACTGGCATAGCGGACTTACCATGGCAATCGGCGCAATAGCAGGAGGTTTTTTTGGTGCGCACAGCGCGCAAAGAGTTTCCGGACATTGGCTTCGGACAACCATAATCGTGCTAGGTATGGCGGCCGCTATTAGTTTGGGCGTGCGCCAATACTAACTCGAGAGCCATTCGCCTAGATTTCTCCTCCCAAATCTGTTACAATCCCCCCTGTTCAAAGTTCAAATGCTGCTGCATTGCTGCGGCCAGGATATGAAAGAGAACAGGATAGCCCACTATAACCAGATCCGTGTGCAATTCTAAGCATTTTGTTACACGCATACGTTTCCCAAGTTGTGTGGCGGCGTAGCTCAGCTGGTTAGAGCACAGGACTCATAAGCCTGGGGTCAGTGGTTCAAGTCCACTCGCCGCTACCATTAGGTAGCAAACAAGGATGGTCACGGCCATCCTTTTTTTATCATCACTAATAGCTTTACTCGTTCCGCATCGGTGAATACTCGTGCCATATGTTCCTGATGGGCGGAGCCATACATTGTATACACATATATCCGCATACGATTAAGGCCACCTTTGTCAAAATTCTTACAATAATTAGAACGACACACGCGTACAGTAAAGCAATAAAAGGGGATTATGCACGGTAATCTTGCATTACTTGATCGTCCCTGCTTTGACAGCCCCACAGCAACACCTTATGGCGACATCCGCCCAATGATATACTTAGTTTTGTCCACACTGCCTTTTACGTTCACGCGTTGCAAGCTAGCAGAACAATAACGAAGCCTCGTTGTGGTTAAAGAGATTAGAAGAATATATGAGCACGCTTAGTTTATATGACAACATCACTGCCATTACCCGCAATCACCTCGGCCTGGAGGCCGATCGATTCGTTACGCGGCAGATCCGGAGCCATCTACAGAAGGATCCCGAGACTTTGCAACGCAATGAATTACGCCGACTTATATACTGGATTGAACTTGCCATGAGAACCATCTATAGTGATCAACCGGCCGTAGACGCATATATGCAAGACCTGGAAACGTTGGTACACATTAACGGTAGATCATCAGGACATGCAGAAAAAAGAGCCTAACCACACGAAAAAGAGCCCTATAGGATCTCAACAGCGTGATATTTCTGGCCACGATAGTGCACGATTACAGGCGCTCCTCAGCAGCATCGGCGAAGGCGTCATTACTACAAATGAAAACGGAGCCATAAACCGTATAAACCAGACCGCTCTCGATTTGCTCGGCATCCGGCATTCGGAAGCTATACATAAGCATTTCTTAGAAGTGGTGGTACCCGTGTATGATAATGGCAACATTATCAACGTGTTCGACAGGCCAATTGTTAAGGCACTTCAGACCGGCAAACCAGTTAGTCAACGGGTTAACTATCTCTTAAAGCATAATGCAATTTTGCCTGTGCAAACAACGATTTCCCCGATTGTAATGCACGGTAAGCCTATTGGTGCCGTTGAGGTTTTTCGTGACCTGACGGCCGAAATTGAAAGTGATAAGTTAAAATCAGATTTTATTTCTATCGCTTCGCACCAGCTACGTACACCGCTCTCAGCAATCAACATGTATACACGTATGTTGCAAGATGGATTAGCCGGTGATCTTACGCCAGAGCAAAAGCCCTACATTGAGACCGTCCTGACGTCAGTCAAACGTATGAACACACTCATCAGCACCCTGCTGAACATTACTCGTATTGAAGCTGGCGGCATCGTCATAAAGAAACAACGGGTATATGCGGATGAACTCTCCCGTGAAATACTAGCAGAATTCACGCCTGCGGCGCAGGCCAAATCGATTACCTTAGTCGCTGACCTACCAACCCATATTGCACCCATACGTACTGACAGCGTACTAGTTAAAGAGATCTGCGCGAATTTACTGAGCAATGCGATAAAATACACCCCCAAAGGCGGTACTGTCACTTTTAGCCTTGCTAGCACCGATAAAGAAGTAACGTGGTGCATAATTGACACAGGCTATGGGATACCCGAGATCGATCAAAAGAATATTTTTCTGAAGTTTTTTCGAGCTAGTAACATCGTTAGCAAAGACGTCAGCGGCACCGGCCTTGGGTTGTACCTCATAAAGAACATCGCAGAATCAATCGGTGGTGATGTATGGTTCGAAAGCACTGAGAATGTCGGCTCAACATTTTGCTTTTCAATGCCGCTAACAAGTGCCTGATTACGCCAGGACAGCAAGCAGCAGTACTACTCTACTTAGGGCGATGTGGTAGTACCGGTACTACGTGCATTCGGCACTGCGCTTTGCCCAAGTAAGAGTATGAAATCTGCATTCGGGTATGCTGCCGTTAGGCTACTGTTGGTTACCACCGTCACATGATACTGACTTTTCAGGTATGCTAGCGTATTGGGCATTTTGCCACCGGAGTTGTCTATGAGCGTATTTGTTGCTTGGGCAGCAGGGGCATTACCGACAGTCACCGTCATACCCTCGGCCATCAGCTTAGTCTCCTGGCTCCCTGCTAGTCCAGACGTTTGCGTTGCATTCAGTACTACCGTATTTGCATCTTCTGTAGCAATCGGACCCTCGGCAAAAATTTTCTGAATTTGCTGACGTATAGCGGTAAAGTTACCAAGACCGGCTGCCGGTATAAGTGCCGACTCACCGTTAGGTGCCGCATAATTTGCGAGCATAGTCGTATTATTGCCTTTGAGCGAATTAATGTTATATGAAGCAACCTTATTCGTGTTGATCTTCTTCATATACGTATAGAGCGTTTCAATTTCGTTAACCTTCAGATTAGTTGTCACGTTATTACCCACTGCGTCTACCAGGTTTACGATTTTTAAAGGATTAGCGATAATTGATGGCTGTTCCGCCTTCTTTTTTACGGCAACAAGCATTTCGCGTTGATACATAGTCCTCGTAAAATCTGACCCGCTGTATCCATACGAACCTGGCGCATCACCTCGAGCTCGGGCCAAATCCAATGCCTGTTTGCCATTTAAGTGTACCGGCCCATTCGGGTAATCGGCTAATGCACAGCAAGTACGCGTTGTATAGTCCAAACTTGGGTCATAAATACCGCGCGGATCGCTACTATTGATTGTGATCGTTATGCCGCCAACCGCATTCACCAAATCACGAATCGCAGCATAGTTGATCAATGCCCTATAGTCGGTAGTGATTCCAAATTTACTCTTTATTATCTGTTGTAACAGCCCCATGCCACCGGCTGGATAAGCAGCGTTTATTTTGGAATATCCTACACCTGGTATGTCTACCCAGAGATCACGCGGGATACTTAGCATTAGGGCAGTGTTGTTTTTGGTGTCCACACTAATCACCATTATGGAGTCGGTCAGATTTGCGCCATTGTGGCCCGGGTCATCGGCAGAGTTGGCCGCTAACAATATGTTGACACGGCCATTTTGGCTTTTCAACGGTACAGGATGGAAGACATTCAGCAGGCTGAGTGGATTGCTGTTGCCGGTGATCTTCGCAAGGTTTTTGTACAGTTCCATGCCAAACCATGAGCCGCCAAGCAGAACCAATACACCCAGCACCACGACGCCACGTCTAAACAGACGCTTCCATCTGTGCGGTTTATGCTGCTTACGCGTACGTTCTGGGCTATCACCGAGAGGTACGTTTGCATATCGCCGACGCCGTGGTGGCTCACTGCCTAAAGGTCGCGAAACATTTACAGAGACTGGGCTAGCCTTGCCTCCCAAGATTGCTGGCGACGTAGACCTTCTGGGAGCATCCCTCAGCTGCACAGACGTTGCCGTATCTAGTTTTGCTGCCGTAGGCGCAGCAGAGCGAAACACGGGTTCGCGCGAGTGATCATCGACCGAGCGTGCAAAGAAACCGTCAATACTGGTAGCTCGCTTCGGCCTGAAGCTGTCATACTTTTTCGATGTCATTACTTTTTGTTATTGTACGCGAAAAATGCAGCTGTACAAAGCGAAGCAGCAATACGGAATCCACATATTTTGTCCCTAGCATACCCATGCTACAGGCTATGTACCGCCAAATATAGTTTGGACATTGGCCGTTGGAGCCAGATTCTATCGCTACACGTTCGTCAGGACAGCTTTCAACATAACGGGACCCTCATTAAACACTAAAAAACCACTCTGCTCGTAAACAGAGTGGTTTTAGTGCGTCTACAGTTTCCGCAGAAATTTGTCGACTGCACGAAATCTGTTATCGGCCGGGCTTAGTTCGAAAACTGCCCAGCTTTGACTTGCGGCAAGTCGCATAACGGCTGCCTTTCGTTAAGTTGATTTTGTTTTGATGTTTTTGTTTTCAGATAAGCTTTGACTTATCTCAAAACTAGTATGTAGTATAGCAAACCTCTTACGCTTTGTCAACAGCGAAACATGTCACTTACGCAGCTCAGCATCTTACCGTTTAGAGTGGGTCGCAGTCGTCCTCCATAAACGTCGCACCTCTACGGCACTCGCTAATTCTAGCGCCCCGACTACCAGTGCATAGAGGCCAAGTATCCACACAAACGCAACACCGGCCGTCTTTGGTTGGAACAGTATAACTATGCCTGCCAGCACGGCTAATGCACCGACAACCGTCATGGTTATCCGGTACATGCTTGGTCCTTCTTCGAACAAGCTCTCTACGACCTCAAAAATACCCCGAACAATCAGGATGAACCCGATGAGCAGTATAAACGTAGCAAACGTAACCTGCGGGTGCCGCAATAAATATACACCGACCCCCACCTGCAAGAGCCCGACCAAGGGCATCAGAACCCGTGTCAAAACTGAAGTGTCAGACCCTGACTGAACTACTCTCCCAATACCATAAACGAGCTCAAAGATACCGCCTACCAGCAAAAATGCGCTAAATAGGTACAGCAGTGTGAGCAGCGTAATGCCCGGCCAGAACACTGCCGCAATTCCAAATAGAACTGCAACGACTCCCCGGAGAGCTAAGCCGCCAGCCAAATTTGACATTTCTGATTCCATGCGTATCTCCTGTTTATATTTTCAAATATCTGCTTCGATCCGCCTAGTGTCTGTAAGGCTCCTTACAGTTCCGTGCCCGGAGCACGCCGTCTACCTTCGGTAATTTGCCAAAAATTTTAACCACATCCAGCAGTCAGCCCAATTCACTTAGACGCTACGTAGACCACACAATTGCTACAACTATACATGGAGCGTCACCAACGAGGACAGACTACCTAGACTAGAACCACTTCTTCTTTCTGAAATACACATACATAGCGACTGCCATAAGCAGTGACGCCACCACTAACACGTATGCCGCCGTATACTCACCCCAAAAATGCCACAACGTAAAATGAACATTATTACCAGGAAGTGGTACATTCATGCCGTACAGTGTGCCCACTACGGTAACCGGGATGGTAAACGTAAATATCAACGTTAAGATAGCCAATGTACGGTTAGTACGCTCTGTATTGGCCGTGAAGTCGGCGTCTTTGTATATCTCTATAGTCTCTTCAGCTTCTTCAGTGACTTCCCATAAGCGGTTAGCCATCTTGACATTGCCAGAGAAATACTTGGACAGTCCGGGGCCCGCAAACGAGTCAATTTGTTCGGCCAGATCGTCGAGCAGAGCGCGCTTAGAGCCCACTAGACGGCGTAAGCGAATTATTTTCTGCCGTAAGCGACTTATGCGTTGCGCCTCCGAGGTGTTGCCTTCAAATACCGATTCTTCAATACTGTCCAGCTCACTCCCCACAATACCAGTCATCCCTTCGATACTACTTAGCAGACGACTGATCAGTAGATGCAGCAACTGCGCCGAACCCTTACCGAAATACTGTTTAGCTTGTTCACTGCTGTGCTCGCACGTCGTATACAAATCGTTTATAAACGGACTGGTTTCAGCATGTATGGTTACCAGGTAATTCTTACCCAAAAAGATGCCCAGCTGTCCAGCGGATATCTTGTCAGTGTGAGGCTCGAACACAGGGAAATGCAACACCAAAAACATGTAACTGTCTTCACGTTCGACTTCTGTGTGCTGTACCTTTTGCATACTTTCTGTCAAATGAGCAGGATGCAAGTGATAGGTACGCTCCAACCACGCGAACACGTCGCTGTTGGCGTGACGGACATCTACCCATGTGACCCCGTGATGATCTTGAACGTGTAGACCGTTGTCAGCAGTTTGTGTTTCGACGGTGCCCATATACACACCATAATAGGTTAAACACTAGCAAAAAGATAGACGACTAGCGCTCTGGCTTGAGGTCTACGCCGCAAAGCGTAAGTAACGACCGTCGATCTTTGGTCAAGCTTGACTGCAGTAACGTAAAGCCTGCTCGTTCAAATGAGGAAATAATTTCCCGAGCTGTCATATGCCATACACGTAACAGCAATATCGTATCACCCTTTTCGAAATCAATCCGACGCTCTGAGCCATCAAAACGGAATTTTATACTCAACGACGTGTTAAAACGTATACGTATGTAGCGCATTCGCTGTGCTACGTTAAAGCCCATCTCCACGTCATACAGAGATTCATCAATATTGAGTAGATCAAGAATGTACTTATGACTTGGCGAGAGCCGACCACTCATCGTGCCATTGGGGTGAAAATCAAGCTGACGCCTCGTTGACTCCGTGTCTGGGATGTCAGTGTACATGACCATGTCTCGACTGCCCATGCTGCCATACACAGTCTTAAATATATCCGCTGACGAGCGAAAATTAAGCGGTGTTGCCCCTAGTAATAACACTAGGTTGACAGTTTCTTCAGCCTCACTGCTGAGCATATCGTCTACTAGTAAATCGTCGAAATGTTCATACGAAAAATCACGTACATACCCTTCGAACGGTACCGCATTGCCGTACCACTCCTCAATATTTCGATGTGCTACATCTAGCATCTCCTGTGAGATGTCAATTGCAATATACCTATGTAGTACACCAAGCTCTAATAACCGGCCCAGGAGTTCTTTAACCGGGTATGCGTTACCAACGCCAAGATCAATAATGTTTACCTTTTTACTGCCCTCCAGCCACTGCTCGATGGATAGCATGTTGGTACGAATGAGCTCAATCGTACCTCTCAATATACCCGGAGTATTTTCTTGGATAAGACGCCTTACCCAGTTATCCCAGTTGTGCGCCCCTTCTTGCAAATAGTTATATTGCCTTGGGATTTCACCATGTACATCCAAATTAGTAATTATGTCCAGAATTTGGCGTCGACTATAAATTTTATAAAATTCCGACGTTGGATGGATCACCTTGTGGTAGCGGTTATTCCGGTACTTTTTACCCTGTAGGACTAGCCGTTCTAAGGCTACCGTGTTATTGGCATTGTTCGCTACATACGTACGGTTGCCCTGCTCGCACAACTCAAGTTTGATCTTCCCTTGCTTCGCCCCATCAATCCAGTTATGGACGGTTTTTAGAGAGACATGATATTTTTTAACAAGTTCCTGATGTTTGAAATATAGCATATATAATGAAGGAAAATACTTATACTTGTATGTTGCACAAAATATGTGTAACATGAGCTAGGGTGACACATAGCACCAGCGTTGATTATTAATGTAAACCTAATAATACCATTATTATGAAATTTGTTCAACTGCTGGCTGATCACACCCACATACACAAGGTACAAGAGAGGAATCAGCTTCATGTCTCACACTACCCACCATACTATATCTGTTGTCGAATCCCTACATGCGGTAGCAAGTCCTAACAAATTTATAAATAGAATAAAGGTCAATCCTTACAATCAACTGCAGATATCACTAGGTACTTTTAGTGACGACACTCAGCCAAAAGGTTTCTCCGTAGAGCTTACACCCGATCCCAACCCGGACGGGTCTTTTACTACAAAAATTATGAATGTTGAAAGTGCTACCCACAACCGACTCATGATGCACCTAGCAAACAACGGGTCTAAGGCCATAACCGCAACCATTCACCAGTTATAATAAGTGTATCCGCTAGTTCCCGAAAGCACCCCGACGCTGCATAGCTAGTGCGCCGGTATGAGTAGCTAATTGTACTGCTTTATCAAGTGGTAAGCCTTCTCCAATACCAAGCGTTAGTGCTGCAGCAAATGAATCGCCGCACCCATATGCATCCGCAATGTCTGTCTTTGATATTAGTTCCGCTTTGTACCGCTTGCCATTTTCCACTTCACATCCTTCAGAACCACGAGTCCTAACAACTAGCCCTGGTGCAGGGTTAAGCATCCCTGGATGATACATCTCGTCGTAATCCTCACCACTGCCTACAAGCGCATCGAGCCAGACACCCGCTGACTGCAGTAACGGTAAAATCCGGGCGGTCGATACCAACTTTTCAGATTTTCGAGCATATTCTAACGCCTGTATATCACCGCTAACAAAGTAGATTGCATCCATGTCAGCCAACCTCTCCCAGGGAAGACTCTCATCTTCTCCGCTCGGCCTCAGCCTTCCTATGGTCGTTATCGCTCGTTCATTGCGGTTGTCAATATGCACAAATGTACTTCTCGTGGGCTGCGAATCGTATATAGCAGCGTGCACGACCACACCACAATCTTCTAACTGCGCTACAGCGCGACGACCTAGTTCATCGTTACCAATCGCCGTAAAGAACTCGCAGCCGCCATTCAGTTGTGCTAACTGCATGGCGGCAACACCGCCGCCGCCTGCTACTTCTTCCCATGCATCATCCGCGTGCATAACAGTACCAGGTGTTGGCACATGGTTAACCCGTACGAACCTGCCCCACTCAACATGACCGACGACCGCAATATTCATTACTGGCAGTATAGCCCAAGTAACTAGCGAAGCAATGGTAAATCCGTAGAAGTCTTAGACTACAAGACATCTCTAGAAATAACAAATTTGGTAGTTTGAATAATTACAGACAACGAATAATACTGTATCAGTAGGACTCATCTAGTAGCAGCAAAAGCTTTTACCAGACTCTTCCACCTTCAAATAATCGCTGTAGGTCGCGCAGTCCTGCGCGAGTGTTAGGCGAGCCGCTACCAAGCGAGATTTCACTCAAATTACTCCATTCAAGGCTTAGCATATCGTCCATAGGCTTCACCTCGCCGCCTATTGGTTCACCCAGATAAAGAATGTCCAGCACGGGATCTCCGCCTTCTCCGTATTGGCCAACGTACATCCCAAGCAGAGAAGTAATCTTGATATCGATGGGACTTACGCAAAAACAGTATAAGGCTCAAAACAGTTCGCTTACCGTGGCCTGCTGAAATGCGGCCACTGCGGCGGCGAGGTTACGACAGAGGAAAAATTCAAAAAGCTGCTGAGCGGCGATTTCAACCGCCACGTTTACTACCGGTGCACTAAGAAGATTAATCTGCATTGTCCCGAGAAGTACATCAACGAAGTGAAGCTTGAGGAGCTGCTCATGCAATTCGTTGAGAAGAACCTAGAAAAGATAAAACTAGGCGATGCCTTGCAAGGGCAAATCGAGCGGCACTACTTGGTTACAGAGAGCCTAGTGAGCTACCACGACATGAAAATCAAACTCAAAGATCCAATAATAGAGTACGCTCATTATGTACTAACTAAGGGCAACTACACAGAAAAGGCCGAGTTCGCAAAAGGCATAAAGAACGATTTGGTTATAAAAGACGGCGCTATTTGCTTCAGTAAATGATAACCTGACTACATGGTTAGGTGGCACAAATACTACAGATTGTCTGGCTACGCTTTTGATAATTGTTTAAGGCTGCACTCGGACTCAATCACTTTGTTCAAACATGGTTCATATCCTTCGGCCATGCATCTGTCGATACTTGCCAAGGAAGAGTTGGGTAAGGCGATCATTTTTGAAGAATTGATCTACAGGATAGGCATAACAAAAGAATGGGCAGATGATGAGCATACAAAAAAGTTTGTTATGGAATCGTTGAGTAGCCACTCTTTTAAGCAAAGGTGGTTCGCGGGTCACGCTAGCGATTTTCTTGGTGAAAGTATTAGGGGCAAAAAATACAGATACCCTTCGCCTCTATTTAGAGAAACTTATTCAGGTAAGACCGAGAGAAACAAACAAGACGGCATTTATGTAGGGCTGACTCGCGACAGTCGTGGTAGACCTAACTACGACGGGCGAATAAGTCTGCCCTGGACGAGAGCAACTAAAAAAATGGCACACGACGAAATAACATTACTGAATGACTTCATTATTGTCTACGCTGAGGGCTTTTCGCGAAACGTATATGCCACAGACTCACCCGACATGACAGAAAACCTAACCCAAGACATGGTTAAGGAGTTAGAAGAGATATGGCCAGATAAAAGAGCGCAGACGATTCATATACTGGAAAAACTGAGAGAAGTGCCAGTATCGGACAATAAGTGGGGTTGGTGGGAGGATTAACCAACTACAAAGATCACGGAATAATAATTTCAGCTGTTTTCAAAAGATTTCCTAGAAATGCATGCACAGTGTCTCTACTAATCAAAACATCCTTAACAGAATGTCCATATACATCCGTGCTAATGCTGGCACCAATTTTGCTGCCCTCTCTTGTGGGCACGACGCTATACACTACAACTTGCTGCAAGCCTTCTTGACTCTGACTCTCAACAAATTGGTGAAAGCCTGCAGCAAATCTGAGTGCGCTGGATTGTATTGCGTGCTTTTTTGCGTCATCTGGAACAAATACCCATGTTATGGCTCGTTTATTTACACGCTGTGATTGCTTTATTGATTGAATAATTTGCTGCTTGAGCAAATCAACTGCTTTATCCATCGGCCACACTGCCTGAAAATGTACCCTAAAATCCTGGGGCAAGAATCTAATTGTTAAATCACCGGCCTGATAATGGTTGGGGACTGGCAGCACTCCAATGTTGTCGTCTTTGAACAGTTCTTCAGGGTTATCCTCTATATGGGCAAGCAATTTTTTTAGCGAGGCATGAATCGATTTTTTATCTGGGGTTCTTATGAATACGATAACGTCGCCGGCTGGCTGGCTAGAAAACACCTCAGGTATTAGTGTCCTTGATTCGTTCAAGGCTGCTTGCAACTGTATTCGCCCGCCCGGGAAAAGTTTGGCATCGGTTGCATACTGTGCACTCAAAATGTCTACGTCTGGCTTTCCGTGGCCACTAGCAAATGAAATCCTATGCCCTAATTGTTTATAAAACGCCCCGGATATAAGCTCATTCAAATCGCTCAATGCCCCACCAATGTCTATGCCAAGCAATCCACGCTTAAGTTCATTTATATACCCGCTATTGCTCTTAACTTCTTCTGCAACTAAGCTTAATGCACCGCCTGTAACGTTAAAATATACATACTGGTTTTCATCAAGAACACTAGTTCTAAAGTTTTGATGTAGCTTGCCGTCCTTCAACTCCACTGTCTGGATCATGAAACGCATAATAGGATTGGTAACGGGACTGATTTTTCTTTCAGCTCTAGGGGATCTAGACGCCATCTCGCGTCTAGTTTTTGCTAAAGCTTCAATTATCACGTCTTCACCGAGTGCATCGACATAATACTTTAGAATGTTTGTCTTGGGCATGACATTATTGTAAGTTTGCTGATAATAAATTAAAAACTCTGGCAGACTCAGGGGCCCGGTCATGGAACACGGTCTGGTTTTGAAGTGTCCAGCCCTCATAGTGTTAGCAGGTCAGTTATGGAACGATTTTAAGAAGTTAACTGCGACTTATACGGTTTTCTGGCGGTTCGAACGTAGCCCAATCAAGCTCTGGGGATTTTCAAAACTAAGCCGGGATGGAGGGTTTAACAGGGGTAAATAAATAGAGACCGGTCATGGAACACGGTCTCGTATTTTGGGTGCATGATCTGGTTGCGGGACCAGGACTCGAACCTGGGACCTCGTGGTTATGAGCCACGCGAGCTGCCGCTGCTCCATCCCGCGATAAAAGGCACGATATAACCTAGGAGTCTTATGCGCTAGATTTGGTACAGCACCAAAAACAAGCCATTCTTACTACCCATGATTTACCTTGTTTATATTCTAACAACAGAGGAAGGTACTGTCAACTTTTTGCAGTATCACGGTGCAGGAAGAAGTTGATCCACTCCTGGAAATTACGTTGCCAGAATGGACGCTTTGGTACTGCTGCGGATGTTGAAGTCGCACCCGGCTGTTTCACAGTATGTGCAAGCGCCACTTTTTCAGGAACTAGCAGTTCTGTTTCGCCAGGCTTCGCCAGACCCAGGTTCTCCCGGGCAGTTACATCAAGGTACTGGCTAGTGCCAAGGTACTGGTTTTGCAGTGCTAGATTAGTATTTTTCAGTTTTTGAACGGCAACCTCCTGTCGCAGCTCGGCAATCTGCTTCTCCAAGCCGTAATTGGTCTGTATAGACTTGACCCCACTCCAACTCACGAGTAACACAATTACCGTGAATACCAACAACCCCACGTTACGTATATCACGCAAACTCAGTACATATTCGTGCAGCATGCCCGTGTACCGTTCAAATTGAGGCTGGATATTTATTTTGTTGAACATTTTCATGATTTAGTATACAGGTATTGCACATTTCGTGCAGTTCAGGATACAAAGGGCGCGTCATACCACAAGCGTGCAGGAGTGTCATATCTTAAATATTTTTGCTTGAAATGCACACGTTCGATATCCGGTATACAATATTTTCTACTTCTCTGCTATACTCGTATCTGTTAACCGCAAGCCTCTCGCATCGGCGAGCACATTAGGCCGTTTACAACAGATTACACGTGTTGGAACGTTCTACGGGGGTATAGCTCAGTGGTTAGAGCAGTCGGCTCATAACTGATTGGTCCTTGGTTCAAATCCAAGTACCCCCACCAAGATAAGCTAAAGCAGCCTCATTCGAGGCTCTTTTTCTACATTGACGACTACAATATCCTTGCTTCATACACCATGCTACGTCATGCGCACCAGCTAAAACCTGTAATAAACAGCCACCCCTCGTATACAATATAACTGTTAGCTTACCTGCAACAGTGACAGAAGTTCATCGATAGTTTCTACTTCCATTAGCCGTTCCCGTAACTCCTTGGCGCCATCAAAGCCTTGTACATACACCTTACAAAAACGATTAAGTGTTTTTATATTACGCTCACCGTCCTGCCACGTCCGTGCAAACAATTCAACCTGCTTGCGGTATAAGGTTATCCGCTCAACTGCAGTTTTGCTAGGCCAAGGGCTTTGTGCCGCAAACGCATATGGGTCATGGAATATACCGCGACCTATCATCATACCGTCCAAGCCATACTGCCTGGCTAGCCTTTCGCCATGAGCACGGTTTATGACGTCACCATTGCCCACTAGCAGCGTATTCGGAGCTAGTTGATCACGAAGCTTCACAACCTCGGCTATCAGCTCCCAATGAGCGGGTACTTTGCTCATTTCTTTCCGAGTGCGACCATGTACCGTCAGCATGTCCAGGTTTTGGCTTAGCAAGAATCGGAACCAACTCATGTCTACCTGATTGAAGCCCAGACGTGTCTTGACGCTTAAAGGTAAACGGCCGGCCAGACCTGCACGAGTCGCCGCTATAATGTCCTGTGCCAGCTGTCGATTCTCTACCTTAATAAGTGCACTACAGGCACCGTTTTGCACCTCACTTTTGGCAGGACAGCCCATATTGAGATCAACACCTACGAAATTGCAGTTTTCCGGTAATCCAAGCTCTCGCGCAATTGCACCATCGGCAATCTGCTTAGCTACAGCTTTAAAATTCTCTGGTTTGAGCCCCCATAGCTGTGCGACTAAACTCTTCTCCGCTGGAACGAAGCGTAGCTTTTTGAGTAGCTTGCTACGGCCGGGGCTCATTAGTCCGTCTACGTTTACAAACTCAGTAAAAAACACATCCGGTACAGCGGTGCCTTGAATAGTTTGACGGAATACCGTATCGGTTACGTCATCCATAGGCGCTAATGCAAAGAATGGGTTTGGGCAATCCTTGTACGACATCTTGATCACATACTTTGACTTATGCAGCTACGCGCAGTTTTTGCCGCTGAACCGGTCCTACACGCACTACAGCAAGTCTTGTTGCTGTACGGTGGACTTCTACACGACCGGAGCTCAACCCGCGCGCTCTCTGTTTGCTGCTCGGATTTTTTTTGCGCTCCTCTGCCCAGCGGTATAACATGGTCATACCCATAGTAGATCTCATGTCTTTTAGTTCCTCGACATATTGTCGGGCCCAGTCAATATCGACCAAGCCATAGATGTCTTTCCATACCGGACCGTCTAGTTGACCTTCTGTAACCAATATCCGGGAACGATTTATCAGCTCTCTGCCATATTGCGTAAGCGCCCCTGCGTAGTCGTCCATTTCCGTACCTGGCATACCCTCCAGATCTTCCATTGTCATTACCAGGAGCCCAAGCCCGCCCAATCCGCGTTGTATATCAACCTTACGCGGATCCTTTTCGAGATCTGACGCAAATTTTTTGTAATAACTTCGCTCGTCATCCCCACCACCCGGTATCAGAGCGTCGGGAGATTCCAAATAGGTCACCGCTTTTGCAATGTCTATGGGTCCTAGTTCAGTACGTTCCTGTGATCTCACATTTATATTATGTCATTTTAATGTGTAAAATACAATCACAGCGCAGCATCACGCTTCAACTGTTTATTCCCATCGAAAAACACGGAATGCTATCGTGTAGATCACCAGCATCCAAAGTGCCATCAGACCTAGTTGCGGCCCAAGGTTTATAAGATGCTTACCATCAGTAGTTAGCAAGCGTAGACCATCAATAACAGGTGTCAGCGGCAGGTAGGTTGTAACTTGTTGCAACCATTCCGGCATCAAAAACCTTGGGAAAAATGTGCCTGACAGGAATAGCAGCGGGAATACCACGATATTACTGAGCGGCGCTGCCTGGCGCTCGTTTTTGGCCCAACCGCCTATGGCCAGTCCCAAGCCTAGAATCATAAAGATACTAAGCACTACGAAAATTCCAATCTCCAGGTAGTTACCCACTACTTTTAAATTGAAAAATGTAATAGCTGCGATAAACATGATACTAATACTGACAAGCCCGATGATAGCCTGGCTCAGCATAGTACTGAGGAAGTATTGCCATACACGTATGGGGGTTGTATGTAAACGACGTAGGATTCCCTGTTTCTTTAGTTCTGGGAAAACGTTTACGGGGCCGAATATACCTAACCCAATTATGGCAAACCCGAGTAGTCCGGCAAATGTGTAATCAAATGCTGTCAGACTCTTATTCTTCAGTGCGACACCTTTTACGGTAAGCGGCGGCTGCGTTTTGACAAGCTTACTGTTTATGCCCTTAAACTCACCGTCAAGCACTGTCGTGAGAGTTTGGCCACTAGTAGCAGTATTTTCCGTATAGTAGACTTCCGCCTGTCCGGTTGGAACTCCGTTATGCACTTGTCCAAAACCCTGTGGAAGCACGATAGTCGCGCTTACTTGGCCTCGTGACATACGGTCTTTAGCGTCCACAAAATTATGAACTGTTGTATCCACCTTAAACGTTTTGCTCTTTTGTAACTGTGTATCAAATTGCTTAGCGAATGCCGTGTGAGATTGATTTAGAACGGCAACCTTAAACGATATAGCACCGCCGCCACTATTTAGACCCCCAAAAACAAACAGAAAAATTAACGGGAACAGAATACCAAAGAACAATGCTAAACGATCACGGAAAAAACGACGGGTATTCAGCTTGGTAAAGACAATCACCGTAAAAATTTTCTGGTGCCATGCACTCATAGGCCGTTGCGAATTCGTTTGCATAGCTACTCCCTCAGCCCTTTCCCGGTGAGATCAATAAAGACATCCTCAAGGTCTGCCTGCTCTACTCTCTGTTCTTTCTTGAAGCCTTTGGCTAGCAGCTCTTTAATGAGATCCTTAGGCTTGTCCAATTTTATGATCTGACCTTTATCCATAATCGCTACGCGGTCACACAGGAGCTCGGCTTCGTCCATATAATGCGTGGTGAGCATCACGGTGACACCTTTATCTCGGACACTACTAATAAGCTCCCATAGGTTACGTCGTGCCTGCGGGTCAAGACCGGTCGTTGGCTCATCCAGAAAAAATACCTTTGGGCTATGCACTAGTGCGGCAGCGATACTTAAGCGCTGTCGCTGACCGCCTGAAAGACTTTCGGCATAATCGCCCGCCTTGTCACCTAAGCCAACGTCATCTAAAAATTCACGGGTATTAACGCGCT